>CAZUZZ010000016.1:0-14981 GCA_964625055.1 uncultured Bacteroides sp.
TACTCTGTGCCCTGATACCCACAGGCCGTCCCGAAGGTTTGATCAATCCGGCGGCCTCCATCGCATACCAGGCATAATCGTCCACTCTGGTATCTCCGTTCATGGCTCCCCCGTACGATCCCCCATGAAAATTATCCGGGCGGTCTTCTGTGTCGCCCACTGCAAATGCAGTCACCGCCTGCCAATAATCCGGCGGCGGAAAACCACTGTTGGGATCGGTCGCATATATCTCTATTGCCGATACAACAGCCCTGGCGTTTTGCAGATCGGTGGCATTTCTTGATCTTTCCACATATTTTAGATACTGCGGCACTAATGCCACAATCAAAATTGCTATAATTGCAACAGCAATGATCAACTCTATCAATGAGAATCCTTTATCATTGACTTTTTTCACCATATTTCCCCCTTATCATTCCTATTGAAATTCATTGTAGCATTCTGTTTAGGGATTAACAGGTGATTATTTTTCAAAATAGTGTAATATTTTTACACTCTCGAAACACTTTTGATGTTACCCAACCACCACCGTTCCGATCATCTCCGGCCCTATTACGATCTGTGCCATCTGCTCACCCAGACGGACATTCACCTTGATCTCATGGCCAGTTCTGTTAAGAAGCACCGTGATAATCTGTCCATCCGGATTCAAAAATGCCGTAGTCTCCAACTCATCCGTATATACGGTGCTGCCGATCCGCACTGCTCCCGGCTTGATAAAATGGGTGAAATGCCATAAATAATCCGCCGTATTTCTCCGCAGCACTTCCTTTTTGCCCACATCAAACAAAAACGGCGCATCACAGAAATTTCCCACATGGTTCGGTCCGCCCTTTTCATCCAGCACGATATTCCAGTCATAGAATGCGTTCATGCCGTGATTCATGTTACCGATCATATCATGTGCATACTTTTGTGCATTTTTCAGGAAATTATCCGCCGCAAACTTACAATATTCAATGCAGGCCTCAGAGAGAATCAGCTTCTTGTCCGGGAACTTATCATGTATCATGGAAAGCGCATCAAAGTGATCCCCGCTGTACCAGTGAAAAGCGATTCCTGTCACCATATGGTTCGTAGTCTCATCGATGATCTCACAGGCCCGCTCATAGGCGCGCTCCTTATTATGATCCCAGATAAACACTTCGATATCAGTAAGCTTATTTCCCTGCAATGCCGGCCACATATAATCCCGCAGGAACTCTTTCTCCTGTCTGGCCGTATACACACAGGAATCCCATGTCTGAACCGCCTTCGGCTCATTCTGCAGACTGATGCGTCTGACAAGATACCCCCGGTTTCGATACTCCCTGATATACCGGCATATATAGTCCGCCCATGTCTTCTTCCACTCCGGCTTTAACTCCCCGCCATTGTTTCTGTCCCGGTTGCTCTTCATATAGGCCGGCGGACTCCATGGAGTGAGCATGATCTCCAATCTGTCTCCGTACACCTTCTGTGCATCGTCCAATAAAGGCAGAATGCTCTTCTCCACCCGTTCTAACTGAAAGCCGCTAAAGCCGCTGTCTCTCTCGCTCTCTACCGCCTCGTAATGCCCCAGGGAAAAATCGCAGCTGTCAATGGGGATACGCACCATACGATAGCCCATACGCTCCGCGCCAAAATACTCCTGAAGAAGCTCCGTTTTCTGTTCCTCCTTCATCTGCCCGTAAACATACCCTGCCGACTCTGTAAGAGCCCCGCCAAATCCTTCAAATGTCTGATACGTCACGGAAGGATACAGATTGAGCAGCCTGTTCTCTTCGCCGCCATCCGATATAAGCTCCGGTTCCTGTTCCTGACGGCATCTTTTCCCTTTCTCATACCATGTGCTGACATACCTTATCTTTTTCTTTTCCATACAGCCTTTCATCCTTCCCGCTTTCTTTTACTGACTTTGTTTTCTGTATTCCGAAGGCGACTGCCCCTTTATTTTCTTAAAAACCTTGGAAAAGTATTTCTCATCCCGAAATCCCACCTTGTAGGCAATCTCATAGGTCTTCAAATAGCTTTGCCGCAAATAGGTACAGGCATATTCTATACGGACCTCATTCAGATAATCAACGAAGCCTTTTGACATCTGTTTCTGAAATAATGTGGAAAGATATCCTGACGAAATGCCGACCTTCTGCGCCACATCTGCCAGCATCAGATTTTCATAATAATGCTCTTCCACATATTCTCTGGCAAGTTCCACCAGATGATTTTTCTCCTCCGTCAATTCCATCCGGGTTTTTTCCTCTGCCCCGAACAGTTCATCCGCCGCATGGTTTGCCATCTGCAGAATATCGGAAGACCTTACCGGCTTCAGCAGATACTCCTTTGCCCCAAGACGCAGCGCCTGCTGACAGTATTTAAATTCATCATACGCACTCAATATCATCGTATAAGGCAGCGCGTCTGCGCGCTTGGCCTCCTGCATGACTTCAATTCCGGTCATCAATGGCATCTGCACATCCAGAAACATAATATCCGGTTTATCCCTGAATATAATATCTAAAGCCTCCCTTCCATTGGCGGCAAGATATATTTTATCAAAACGATCTGTATGCAGTTGTATGTATTTCGCAATGCCGTTGCGGATTGTATCCTCATCATCCGCAATCAGTAACTTAATGCTCATTCTGCCTGATCTCCTTTAGCCCGCAGGGGACAACGACAAATACTGTCGTTCCATGACCTACCCTGCTCTCGATCTGCAGCTTATAGTTGTCATGGTAAATAAGCTCCAGTCGTTCCCTCACATTTTTGATCGCATACCTTCCGATCCGCTGACTCGCATACTTACGGGCATCCGCTTTTTCCCAGATAGCCTCCAGCTGCTCGTCACTCATACCGACACCGGTATCCTTGATTCGGAAAACCATATTCTTCTCTTCTTTTATTCCGGTCACAGACAGGGTATAGCTGCCCTCTGCGCTCTCGAAACCGTGCACGATAGCGTTTTCCACAAAGGGCTGCAGTATCAGCTTGGGGATCTCCTCCTCCAAAATAGCCTGCTCCAGAGATATCTCGTAAGTAAGCCGCTTTCCGAACCGCATTTTTTGAATATGCAGATACCTTTCCAACAGCTCCGCCTCAGTCTGCACCGTCACAATGCCATCCCCTCTGTTTAGAACAAGACGGAATAGCTGCGAGAGCGATAAAATGTCCTCTGCGATCTCGTCATTGCCGGATTCTGTCGCTTTCCAATACAAAGAATCCAGCGTGTTATAGAGAAAATGCGGATTGATCTGCGCCTGAAGCGTATCCAGCTCACTCTCCCTCTCCCTGATCGCCAGAACATAGTTTTTATCGATCAGTTCCCTGATATCATCCACCATTCTGTTAAAGCAGGCTGAAGCCTCTCCCACCTCATCCTGCGTCATCACCTCAACCTTCTGGCTGAAATCTCCCTGCATAAAGTTTTCCATGGCAATCCGCAGCGTATATAATGGTTTGGAAACAAGATCAGAAACCACAAGCAAAACGGGATACAGTCCAAACAGAAATCCGATCAGCAGCGCCAGTGGCGCAAAAATGATCGTGTCACTCAAATCCTTCCAGCCCACCCGCCGTACGACTTCATAGACAACCGTCCCCGTCTCCCGGTCCTGACACCGATATATATGATAGTTCCCCCGGACACCCCTTTGAACAGTTTTCCCGCTCAACGGCTCATAATCCTTTTCCGCGATCATCTCCGACAGCAGTTCATCCTCTATATCTCCGCAGCGCACAAGCTCCGCACCGTATTCGCTCATCACCACCACGGACTCCCGTCCGCCGCGCAGAGAATTTTGACAGATCTCATCAAAAATATCCGCTGAGGAACCGATCACCAGATATCCCAGCTTATTCTTTCGCGCCATATCGTAAATCTCGCGATACATCACTATCTTTTCGTTTTGATTCACCTGATAGGTATCATTCTGGTAACGTCCCACCCTCTGCCAGAGGAACTTCCCTTTTTCCTGCACTGCAAGCGCATAGATCTCCTGCTTCCTTACCTGCCCGATGTCCCCCAGATAGGAGGAGGAGCGGTCAATACAGTTTAAATAAGGGTTGATGCCATTTTCCGGATATATGGCAACACTCTTGATATGTCCGTCAATCGCCACCATATCCTGTATGATCTGCAATGGCGCACGGTTCAGCCAAAGTCTGGCATCCCTGTTCAGCTCCTTCGGATCATCCGCCGTCAGTATCTGCTTGATCTCTTCGTTGATGCTGATATAGGTCCCCATCTCCATGATGTTATTCTGCACCACACTGATACTGTCCGATATGTTCTGCACGTTTTGAATGCAGCGGTTCTCTTCACTTTTTACCGCTGACCGGTAATTATACGCAAGGAGGAGAATGCTGATCAGGAGCAAAATGGGCGTAATGATCACATAGCTGTAAAAAACCAGCTTTCGCCGAATACTCAGCTTCGCAATCCAATTTCTGATCCGTCTCATAGCATCCTCCCGCCTGCAGAAATGAAATTCGATTTATTTTATCCTTTTACGGCTCCCATTGCAACACCCTTCGTAATGTGCTTATTTAAAATCACATACACAATGACTGCCGGTGCGGCCGTCAATGCCATTACCGCAAACTGCACTGCATAGTTGGAAGAATACTCTCCTGTAAATTCCAGTACGGAAAAGGGCAGTGTTTTCCATTTGGGCGTGCTCAGATAGGTACTCGCCATCATAAACTCATTCCAGTTATTCAGGAAAGTCATAATTGCCACCGTGGCGATGGAGGGCTTTAAAATCGGCGTAATGATCTGAAACACGATCCTGTATATGCCGCAGCCGTCCATAACCGCAGCCTCCTCAAGTTCTTTCGGAGCAGCCTGAATGAAACCGGTCATCAGGAACATACCCTGCGGCAGGGAAAACGCCACATAAGGAATCAAAAGCGCCCAGAGCGTATCTGTCAGATGCAGCATATTGTATATCTTGTAATTCGGAAGCAGGGTCGCATGGATGGGAATCATCATACCCATAACGAGCAGGGTGCTCACCAGACCGCTGAGTTTCCATTTCATCCGCTGGCAGGCAAAAGCCGCCATAATGGATATGATAACCACAAGAATTACCGCGAGTACATTGATCAGTACGCTGTTTTTCAGATAATGCAAAAAGTTACCGTCGACAAAAGCCTTCACGTAATTATCCCACCGTATTTTCTCGGGAATGATCAGCAGACCGTTGGTGAACATTTCATTGCTGCTGCCGAGGGAAAAATCCACCAGCCAGATCAGCGGGAACAGCTGAATGACCGCAACCATAATCAGCACAATCCATAGAATTATCTTACCGATATTATTATTTTTTTCTTTCATGCCGCTCCCCTCCTACGCTTCCTGTTTATCTCTGAATATGCCGTTAAGTGCCACTGTTGCCAGAATACAGATTATGATAAAGATCACGCCGATCGCATTGCCGTATCCGTATTTAAAGGCCTTAAACGCCTGCTGGTACAGGTAGTTCGCCGCAAACTGCGTGCTGTTGTTCGGGCCGCCCTGCGTCAACAGATAGACCGTCTCCATCTGCTTTAAGGCAGAGATAACAGCCATGGTCACATTGATCTGGATGACCGGCTTCATAAGAGGCAGCGTGATCCTGAAAAATGTCGTCCACCAGTTTGCCCCGTCAATGGAAGCAGCCTCGTACAGCACAGGATCGATATTTTTAATACCGGTATAGTAGATCAACATACCCCAGCCAAACCCGTGCCAGATCAGAACGATCAATACCGACCAGATAGCATTCTGCTGTGACAGCCAGTTGATCTTTCCCTCAAACCCGAGCCCCTTTAACACATTGTTCAAAAGACCGAAATCCGGGTTATATATAAATTTCCAAAGATAAGCGATAACCGCTACGGAAATTACGTTTGGTATGAAATAGATACATCTGAAAATACCCTCTGCTTTCCCCTGCAGCTTATCAAGCACCGCAGCAACCAGAATCGCGATCGGATGCTGAATGCAGATAAAGCCGATTGCCAAAAACAGGGAATTTAACAGGGAACGTCCGAAAGCGCTGTCGTTAAATAATTTCACATAATTATCCCACCCGACAAGATGTGCTTCTCCCATGCCGGTATAGTCCGTGAAACCATAGTAAACACTCAGACAGATCGGTGCAAGCACCGCAAACAGAAAAACCAACAACCCCGGCAGAACCAGACTAAAAATAATCAGTTTATTGCTATACAGCTTTTTCATATGACTCTCCTTTCACGTGGATATAAACTGTATTTTCCATGTAAAATCCGAATAAGAAAGAGGATGCTTCAAAAGTAAATTTCTTTTGGAACATCCTCTCATGAATCACTCAGTTCATTCTGTCATTATTCACATGACGCCCCGATTGCTGCGAGGAAGTCATCCACGGAGGTAGAACCGTTGGATACGCCCTGAATCTCACTCTCGATAGCTGTCTTAAAGGCGGACGGACCACAGTCGTTGATCGGTGTTCCGGAAACGCTGGTTGCATTTTTCAGAATATCCATAACCTGTTTCTGTAAATCAGTCTCATCTCCGGTCAGATACGCTGTCTGATCCTGTGCGGACATACCGACACCGTTCTCCCAACCATACTTGGAAAGCTTATCCGGCTGATACATATAGTTTAAGAACTTGATCGCTTCGTCCTTTACGGAAGAGCTTGCGGATACCGCATAACCGCCGCCGTTCCACGCTGCGATATCGTTCGCGCCACCCTTACCGCCTTCCACTACAGGCAGGGTAAATGCACGAATGTTGTTTCTGATGTCTTCCTGAATGTCCTCGTTCAATGCCATGGAGCACTCCCAGCTTCCCATACAGAACATTGCTGCCTGACCGTTGGTAAACAGATTCATTGCCGTGCCGTAATCCTGTGAGTCATATCCTGTCTGGAACATACCTGCATTTGCGGAATCTACCAAGATCTGTGTTGCCTGTTTTATCTCCGGTGCAGTGAAGTCTCCTGTCGCTACCGCGTTTCGAACAATATCTGCGTAATCGATTCCTGCTACCTTTACCATAATGTCTGTGAGGAAACACGCCATCGGCCACCCGTCTCCGCCATCCATCGCCATGGGAGTGATACCTGCTGCCTGAATATCCCCGCAGAGTGTGATCAAATCATTGTAAGTAGCGGGAACTTTCCAGCCGTTATCGTCAAACATCTTCTGATTGTAGTATATGATCTGGATATCCGTGTTTCTCGGAAGACCATATAATTTGCCGTCTTTCTTGAAGCCTTCCAGAGATCCTGCGATAAATCCGTAATCCACATAATCGTCTTCATTTAACTCTGCAAGGACACCTGCATCCAGCACCTCATCCAGGAAAGAGGGCTGACCCCATATGCTGACAACATCCGGCATACCGTCCATCGCATAAGCCTTGAATTTTGTCTTGTAAGCTTCCTCGTCAAGGGCCTCCACTTCAATCGTTACATTGGTGTTTGCCGCCATGTACTCATCAATGATCATCTGCTCTACCAGGCCCTGTCCATTCTTTCTGTCAGGCAGATTGGAGAACAGTTTGATCGTTACTGCCTCGCCTGAGCCCGCTTCCGCAGTGTCTCCTGCATCTGCTGCCGGTGCGCTTTCTTCTGACGCTTCCTGTGTGCTGCTCTGTGTACCAGAAGCCGCCGGTGCGTTGTTGTCCGATCCGCCGCAGCCTGCAAGCAGTGTCGCGGTCATTGCTGCTGTAAGCAACGATGCTACAATTTTTTTCTTCATTTCTTTATCCTCCCGTTTCTGTTGTGTTTTGATGGTTTAATCCTACCATCTCCGAAAACGGGTTTACAGATACCTATTTTCCAAAATGGTGGAATATTTTAATATAAAAAAAGGACCGCAAAAGCGACCCTTACAACTCAATCTATATATGATATTATTTCATTTCTACCGCAACTCGATCATTTCCGACACCTCATCCCGCTTCGCCACATACATGGGAAAATCATTGCCGTTATACTTGGTATCGGACATGGTCACCTCCACCCGAACGGACTCATAGGCAAGCTCCGGCAGATTGTTCTCCTTGCTCAGATGCCCCAGCACAACAGCCTGCATCCCGTCGTGCAGAAGTCTGCTCAGAAGCTTTCCCGCCGCCTCGTTGGACAGATGTCCCCGCTCTCCCAGGATCCTCTGTTTCAGATAGTAGGGATAAGGCCCCACCTGCAGCATATGCACATCGTGATTTGCCTCCAGATACAGCAAGTCTAAGTTCCGCAGACACTCCACCGTATAGTCATTGTAGCACCCCAGATCCGTGATCAGCCCCACTCTGCGGCCGTCATGGTCGATACGGTAAGCCACCGGATCCGCCGCGTCATGGGAGGTGCGTATAGGATAGAGGGAAATGTCCTTGATGACACACCGTTCATCCGGAGTGATGATCTGAATGAGAGATTCGTCGATCTCCCCAATGGAAGCGCTCTGTAGAATGGCATCTGCCGTCCCTCTCGTGGCGTAGATAGGTATGCCGTATTTTCTGGATAATACACCCAGCCCGCTTATGTGATCCGAATGTTCGTGGGTGATACAGATCCCGTCAATCTCCCTCATGGTCAATCCCAGTTGCTGCAGTCCGGCCTCCGTCCGTTTGCCGCTGATTCCCACGTCCATCAGAAGATGAGTGGTATCACTGCCCACATAGACGCAATTCCCGCTGCTGCCGCTGGCAATGCTGCATAGTCTCATAATTATGTAAACCTTTGCGGCTGTGCATACATCTCACAGCCGCCTTTCTCTTTCTCATTGTTTCCAGTATATCTCGATCACGTCTCCGCTGCGTATGCTCTCCATATACTCTGCCTCCCGGCCGTTTAAATGGGTCACGATCCCGCTTCCCTGGGGCTTGGACAGGTCAAAATCAATATATTCAAACACATCCACAAACACATATTCCTTTTTCCCGGAGAGTTTGATCTGATCGCCGTTGACGGTGACGATGATAGAGGTCGGCACGCCCTTGCTCAAAAGCTCTGCCTTTCTCTTATCCTCCTCTTCCTTTGCTTTGGCAGCCGCTTCCTCCTTCGCCCTGGCCCTGGCTTTGGCTTCCTCCTCGGCACGCCGCACACCCGGCCCCATCACGATCCTGGCGCCTTTTCTCTTCTCCTCAGGCTGTTCCTGTTCAGCCGCCGGCTCTGCAGCCGCTTGTTCTGCCTCACCGGAAGATTCCGGCTCTGCCGCCTCAGCCTCCTTGCTCACAGCCTTCTCCGGCGTCGTTTCATCTTCCGCCTTCTGCGCAGACAGCATGGTGAAGCCCGCCGTTCCTGCCGGTCTGTTCGCATCCACTTCCCGTTTCTCCTGCGCCGGCTGCTCCTGCTCATACATTTCCACATCAGACAGGTGTAACTCTTCCAGTGTCCAGATCACCGAGAAATTCTCATAGACTCTTGTCTCCATATCAGCGACCTTATTGTTGACGTAGATGTTCATATTCCAGTCAATGACCACATCCATAAACTCCGAAATCTGGCGCACCGTATAATATCCCAGAATTTCAATCTCATCGTTTTCCTGAATCTCATAATACTCGGACTGCAATTCTCCATTTACACTGGCGAATTTCGGCAGATCCACCTTTTTGTCATTGACCTCAACCCACATCTTGGAGCCAAATTCAGGCAGCTGACCAAGGGTCACCTTCGCCGGATCTCCAGCGGTGGATTCGATCACACGAATCTGATCGTTGGGATGAATCAAGGTGTAGATATCCGCTTCGTTTCCGTTTACGGTAATCTGCGCCGCCTCCCCGGGCTCTCCTCTGACAATACGGGGTTTCCCGTTCACCGTGAAGTTAAGCTCCTTTCCCCGTTTCGGGAACAGACCGTCACTTGCAAACTCCGCCTGCATGGCCGCATCCACCACAGCCGCCTTGCTGTTGTCATATATTTTCACGCGCTGTTCATTGAAGTAGACAAAGATGAAATTGTTGCTCTGCTCATAATAGCTCAGACAGATACCGATGGGGGTCACCATCAGGGAATCCCTTCTTGCATCCTCCTCCAAAAAGGCGATATCCTGCATGACCTCCCCGCCTCTGACCGCCACACGCTCGCTCTGAATGTCAAGTTTCTTCGCCAGAGCCTCCGTGTAACCCGGAAGCTTGCCGCCGCCGCCCACCACAAACACGGCGCTTACGGACTTATTACCGTTTAACTCCTTGATCTTATCTGCAACCTGCGTGGTCATGTTGTCGATCACATCCGCCGCCACACGCTCCACTTCCTCTGTGGTAATGGTCTGTGTCAGCCCCATGATATCCTTATATTCGATCACATCCTTCACGCCGGTTTCTCTCTTGATCTGCTCCGCCGTGGCAAAATCCACCAGACAATGTTTCGCAACCACTTCCGTGAGGGAATCTCCCGCAATGGGGATCATGCCGTAGGCAATAATGCTGCCGTCCCTTGTGACAGAGATATCGGAAGTGCCCGCACCCACATCCACCAGCGCAATATTTAACATACGGTACATCTCCGGAATCGCCACCTGAATCGCCGCGATCGGCTCCAATGTCAGGTTCACCACATCCAGACCGGCAACGCCTACCGCCTTGTAAAGGCCGTCCACCACATCTTCCGGCAGGAAGGTGGCAATCAGGTCTTCCCCGATGGTTTTTGCCTTGTGTCCCTCCAGATTTCCCATCGTATAGCCATTCATGTAATAGCGCACAACGGAATATCCCACACAGTAGAATTTCATATCCATGCTGTTGTTTTCCAAAAACTCCGCATAGGCTCTCTCCACGCCCAGAGAATCCAGCGCATAGATATCCTCGCCGCTTACTTCCCTTTCGCCTTCCAGATCCTGATCTACCCGCAGGGTCACCGTCTGCAGGACACGTCCTGCCGCCGCTATGCAGACATCCTTAAGAGTCCTTCCGATCCGCTCCTCCAGCTCCGCCTTGACTTCTTTTATGGTGCCGCCCACCTTATAAATATCGTGGATCTGTCCGTCCAGCATGGCTCGTGTCTGGTGTTCCCTGATGCTCTGCGTCACCACATGAAATTTACCGCCCGTGCGGTATCCCACTGTTCCCACGATGCTTCTTGTCCCAATATCCAGACCAAACACTAACTGTCCCGGAAATTTCATTGCTTCTGCCACTGGTTTTCCCCCAATTCTTTCTCTATTTGTTTATATACCCTTTCCAGCCCCGCGTTATTCTCTATCACCACATCGCAGTGCTCAAAAAAGGCTTTCTCTGAAAGCTGATTTTGCAGGATGGCGTCGATCTTTTCCTCTGTATAGCCCCTTGACTCCCTGAGCCTCTGCCGCCTGATCCCTTCCTCTGCGTGAACATACCACAGTTCGTCCAGAATCCCGGCATAGCCTTCCTCGATCAAGAGCGCCGCCTCGATGAAGAGCCAGTCACGCTCTCCCGCCGCCTTCTCCTGTGCGATCTCCGTAAGCAGCGCCTGTTTCACTGCCGGATGTACGATCGCATTGACTTTTTGCAATAGGATCTCGTCTGCAAAGATCGCAGCCGCCATCTTCTGTCTGTCGATCCTGCCGTTCTCATCCAGGATATCCTTCCCCAGAAGAGCCACCAGCGGTTCATAACAGGCTCCTCCCGGTTCCTCCAGTTGATGGGCCAGCCGGTCCGCTATGATGACACGGCAGTTATACTTCCCTGTAAGATGCGTAAGCACCTCAGATTTCCCTGCGCCCACACCGCCCGTAACTCCGATAACCTTCATCTCTTCCGCCTTCTTTATCTTTGGCTTCTCTATCACTTGGCCTCGTACCAGTCCGTACCCGTGTGCAGATCGATCTCCAGCCGCACGGACAGTTCAGCCGCCTGCTGCATCTGCTCGGTCAGGATCTTGCGCACTTGCTCTTCCTCCTCCGCATAGGTCTCGATCAGAAGTTCATCGTGCACCTGCAGGATCAGACGTGACTTTAAATTCTCACTGTGCAGTCTCTCCCACACCTGGATCATGGCAATCTTCATGATATCCGCCGCCGTTCCCTGGATCGGGGAGTTCATAGCCACCCGCTCTCCGAAGGACCGCTGCATGAAGTTGCTGGAGGACAGCTCCGGAATGGGACGTCTGCGCCCGTACATCGTGGTCACATAGCCCTGCTGCTTCGCCTCCGCCACCATATGATCCAGAAACCGCTTTACTCCCGGATAGGTCTGGAAATACTGTTCTATATAGTCCGCCGCTTCCTTCTTGGAAATGCTCAAATCCTGACTGAGCCCAAAAGAGCTGATGCCGTAAACAATGCCGAAATTCACAGCCTTGGCATTGCGCCGTTGTAAGTCCGTCACCTCTTCAAAAGGAGTGTGAAATACCTTAGATGCCGTGATCCTGTGAATATCCTCCTCCATCTGGTAAGCTTCAATTAACTGTTTATCATCAGACATATGGGCCAGAATCCGAAGCTCGATCTGGGAATAGTCCGCATCCATGAAAAGACACCCCTCCATGGGGACAAACACCTTCCGGATCCGCCGTCCCAGCTCCATGCGCATGGGAATATTCTGTAGATTCGGCTCTGTAGAACTGATCCGCCCCGTTGCGGTGATGGTCTGGTTAAAGGTGGAGTGAATCCTGCCGTCTGTGGCAATGCAGGCGGACAACCCTTCCGCGTAGGTGGACTTCAATTTCACCAGTCCGCGATACTCCAAGATATCGGAGACGATCGGATAATCCGGCGCTAGCTTCTCCAGCACATCCGCCGCCGTGGAATAGCCGGTCTTGGTCTTTTTCCCTCCCTTGATTCCCATCCTGTCAAAAAGGATCTCTCCCAGCTGCTTGGGCGAATTGATATTAAACTCGCTCCCCGCCTGCTCATAGATCGCCTGTTCCAATTCTACGATCCGGCCCGCGAGCGCTTCTCCGTAAGCCTTCAGCTGCTCCGGCTGCACCAGCACCCCGTAACGCTCCATATCGCAGAGCACTCTGGAAAGCGGCATCTCGATCTCATAAAACAGCTCCGTCATACCCTGCTCTTCCAGCTTTTCCCGAAGCAAAGGCGCCGCCTCCAGACACACATAGGCCTGATAGCAGGCGTACTGAGCAAAGACCTCCGGCGACTTCTCATAGGTTTCCGCAAAGGTAGCTTTCCCGCAGACCTGCGTCCGATCCGGAATCGTCAATCCCAGATACTCCTCCGCGATATCCTCTACCTGATAATCACTCTTCAGCGGATTCAGCAGATAGGCCGCCACCAGAATATCAAAGTAACGCCTGTCGCGATAGGGTTTCAGTACATCCTGCTTTCCCTCCGCCGTGCGCCACATACTGCCGCTCTCCGGCTCTTCTATCTTTTCGTATATCCCTTTAATGTTAAAAGTTGTTAGTTTACATAACTCGTCTCTGTTCAGGGCCATCATCCTGTCCCGCAGATACGCCGCTGTCACCATTCCCTGACAGGGGATAAACACAACATCCTGCTTGTTCAGGGCAAGGGCTATGCCCATACAGTCCTCCCCATGCGCGCTTCCGTCACAGAAAACAAAAAGTCCGATTTCGTAGGCGCCTTCCGCCTGCTCACTGCGCTCTCTGCAGTCAGCAAAAAGGGTCTCCACCTGCCCCAGATCCGTCACGGTGCGGAAATATTCTTCCTGACCGCCCGTCACCGCCGCTTCCGCGGAAAAACGGGACAGCATATTTTTAAAGCCAAGCTGCTTGCACAGCACATAGGCCTCCTGTGTATAAAAATCTCCCACCTTCGCCTGCGGAAAAGCAAAGTCGATCTCGGCATCCACATTGATCGTGGCAAGCACCTTGCTCAAATCCGCCAGCTCCCGGTTCTGGATCAGCGATTCCCGGATCGCTTTCTTCGTAATCTCCTCCACATGAACATATATATTTTCCAGGGAACCATAAGTCACCATCAGTTCCGTGGCTGTCTTTTCTCCTACCTTGGGCACTCCGGGGATGTTGTCCGCCGTATCTCCCATCAGTGCCTTCAGATCAATAAACTGCAGAGGAGTCACCTGATAGGCCGCCTCCACATCCTTGGCATAATAATCCTCGACCTCCGTCCGGCCGCCCTTGGTCTTCGGTATCCGGATCCGGATATGATCTGTAGCCACCTGCAGAAGATCCCGGTCACCCGACACAAGAGATACCTCCAGCCCTTCCCGCTCGCCGCGCTTGGCAATGGTTCCCAGAATGTCGTCCGCCTCCAGCCCGGCCTGTTCCACCACACAGATCCCCATAGCCAAAAGCATCTGCTTCATCACAGGCACCTGTTCTCTCAGCTCCATGGGCATCGGCTTTCTGGTGCCCTTATACTCCTTATAGATCTCATGCCGAAAGGTTGGGGCGTGCACATCAAAGGCCACCGCCAGATAATCCGCCTGCTCCTCCTCCAGGATCTTAAACATGATATTCAAAAACCCGTACACCGCATTGGTATGCAGGCCCTGACTGTTCGTCAGATCCGGGACACCGTAAAACGCCCGGTTCAATATGCTGTGTCCATCTATCAATACTAACTTCTGCGCCATGTACCCTCACGCCTCTCTCAATTTCCTGCACAGTCCCTATCGTGTACCGGCAGCCGCTCTTCTATACCGATACGATGATCACCGCTATGATGATCATTGCCGCCACTGCGATCTCCAGACACAACAAAATGTTCCGCAGGATCCGATTGATCCGAACTTTATCGTCCGCATCCCCAAGCTTTAAGAGCAACGCCTTCTGCAGATTAAAATTATTGCCCTGCTCAAGCTGCTCCATACCCTCCGTCACCAGAAACTGGATGGATAATTCCTCCTTGCAGTCCGGACAATCCTCGATATGCTCCACAAATTCCGCCAGATCTCTCCCGTCCAGATCGTCGTCCAGAAAGAGAGGTATTTTTTTCTCCGCTTCTTTACAGTTCATACCCGCCGCTCATCTTTCCACAGGCTCGTTCACAGGTGCCCACACAGAAATTATTATATACCATCACAGGGGCATTTACAACAAAAAATCGAGCGCTCCCGCGCCCGATTCCCAGATCATTTATCCATTTTCCTACTGTTCCTGCGG
>CAZUZZ010000017.1:0-12012 GCA_964625055.1 uncultured Bacteroides sp.
CTGTCAGCTGACAAAGGATTCCGAGGATCCAGGTTGCAAAAATACCGATCAGGATGGAACCCTTTATTCCTTTGATATGTAAGATCGCGATAATGAAAGTACCGATCACAGCCAGCACGGCACAAATACCGGCTGTATGGAAATCCGCCGTAAAGTCTATTACCGTCACCAATGTGGAATCCGAGTTTACGATCAATCCGGCGTTCTGAAAACCTATGAAAGCCACAAACAGACCGATGCCTACCGACACGCCTCTTTTTAACTGGATCGGAATCGCATTAAAAATGGCCTCGCGCACGTTCGTTACGGAGAGAACAATAAAGATCAGGCCCTCCGCAAAGACTGCGAGCAGCGCGATCTGCCAGGAATACCCCATAGCGCCGCATACTGTGTAGGCAAAGTAAGCGTTAAGCCCCAGCCCCGGCGCCAGCGCGAAAGGATAGTTCGCCAAAAATGCCATCGCAATCGTACCAATAAACGAAGCGAGCGCCGTCGCCATCAGGATCGCCTGGCTGTCCATGCCCGATGCGGACAGGATAGACGGGTTAACCGCCAAAATGTACGCCATCGTCATAAATGTTGTGACGCCGGCAACCACTTCGGTCTTGACGTTAGTATTGTTCTCCTTGAGTTTAAACCATTTTTCTAACATCACATTTCTCCTTTTCTCATAAGATTTTATTTACCTTCATAGATGATGACGCTGTCCACATCGTAGTTTTTCAGGCGCTCCCTGCCCTTTAATCCGGCCAGTTCCATAAGGAAGATCACCTTGACCACTTCGCCGCCCAGCTCTTCGATCATCTGAATGCTCGCCTCAATCGTGCCGCCTGTGGCGATCAGATCATCGACCACCACGACCTTCTGTCCGGGTTTAATGGAATCCCGGTGCATCTCTACCACCGCGCTTCCGTATTCCAGATCATATTCTTTGGAGATCGTCTCCAGAGGAAGCTTTCCTTTCTTCCTCACCGGCACGAACGCTTTATGTAAAGAGTAGGCGATGGGCACCCCGAAGATAAAGCCTCTCGACTCTGTCCCCACAACGACATCAAAATCGATTCCCTCAAGCATCTTTTTCATCGAGTCGATCGCCAACCCAAGTCCGTCCGCGTCCTGCAGCACGCTGGTCACATCGCGGAATACAATGCCTTTCTCCGGAAAGTCAGGAATACTGCGCACATACTCTTCCATCTTTTTCATTCGTTTTCCCCCACTCCATTGTGATAAAATTTTAAGCCGATTTAACACCTTCTTTACTATAACACTCTTCTATGTAAATAACAATCAAAAGAAATGCAAAACAGTCGATTGACAATCCCTTCGGATTATATTAAGATGTTATCACTTTACGCAAAAATAATACGGAGGCTTTCATGAATCCTACGAATACCAAAGACACTTTTTATCCGCAGATCATAAAACTGGTGATCCCGATCGTCATTCAGAATCTTTTGAGTGCCGCCGTGAGTTCTACCGACGTGATCATGTTAAATTATGTGGGACAGTCCTCCATCTCCGCAGTATCTCTTGCCGCCAACTATGCCGGCGTCCTCTTTATGATCTACTACGGCCTGGGAACGGGCGCTTCCATGTTGTGCGCACAGTATTGGGGAAAAGGGGATGTGGAGCCGATCCGGGTGATCGAGGGCATCGCCATGCGCTTTTCTCTGGCTCTCACCCTGGTATTCTCCGCCGCTGCGTTCTTTGCACCCAGATTGATGATGCAGCTTTTTACCAATGACCCGGAGCTGATCGATATCGGCGCCGGATATCTTCGCGTAATGACAGTCACCTACCTGTGCTGGAGTATTATCGAGGTTTATCTGGCAGTGCTTCGCAGTATCGGAAGGGTGACCGTCTCCATGGTCCTAAATATAATGGCCTTTTCTTTAAATATTATCTTAAACGCAGTATTCATCTTCGGGCTATTCGGCGCGCCGAAGCTGGGCGCTGTGGGTGTAGCTATCGCTACGGCAGCTTCTCGTGTGATCGAACTGCTTGGCTGTATCGTTGTCTCCGCCTATAGCAAGGACATCAAACTTAAACTCACCTATATGTTTCTCAGTAATAAGCTCCTGCTGCAGGACTTTATCCGGCTGTCCCTGCCCGCCCTTGCCAACGACGTTGCATGGAGCGTGGCCTTCTCCATGTACTCCGTGATCCTGGGGCATCTGGGCTCGGATGCAGTGGCAGCCAATTCCCTGGTGGTCGTCGTCAGAAATTTTGGTACCGTGCTCTGCTTCGGCACTGCCAGCGCGGGAGGCATTCTGCTTGGAAACGTCATGGGTGTGGGCGATATGGAACGCGCCAAAGAATACGCCTCCAAGCTGATGAAGCTCACCGTCATCACCGGCGCCATCGGCGGTCTGATGGTGCTTATTGCCACCCCCTTCGTGCTGCGCTTTGCAAGCTTAAGCGAAACAGCCATGCACTACCTGAAATATATGCTGCTCATCAACACCTACTATATTATGGGGGCCGCCGTCAACACCACGCTGATCGCAGGCGTATTCCGGGCCGGCGGGGACAGTCGTTTCGGCCTGATCTGCGATACGATAGATATGTGGGTCTATGCGGTACCGCTTGGCTTTCTCGCCGCCTTTGTCTTAAAGCTCCCCGTTCTTTGGGTATACTTTTTGCTGTGCACCGACGAGTTTGTGAAATGGCCCTGGGTCATCCGGCATTACCGCAGCGGCAAATGGCTGAAAAACATCACAAGAGAGGATTTGTTTACACAGTAGGAAGAGACATATTTTAATACAGAAAGGATGAAGATATGGAAAAAAAGAGAGGTGCATTTTCGAATAAGCTTGGGTTTGTTCTGGCTGCTGCAGGTTCTGCAGTGGGACTGGGAAATCTTTGGAGGTTCCCCTATCTGGCCGCCAAATACGGCGGCGGTATTTTCATTTTGATCTATTTGATCCTTGCTGTTACCCTGGGTTTTACCCTGATGATCACAGAGGTTGCCCTCGGAAGAAACACACGGCTGAGCGCTGTGGGCGCTTTTAAAAAGCTGGACAAACGTTTCGGCTTCGTCGGCTATCTTGCCTGTGCGGTTCCGTTTATCATTACGCCCTATTACAGTGTGATCGGAGGATGGGTCATCAAATATCTGATCACTTTTATCAGCGGAAGCGTCTCCGCAGCCGCCGGCGATGAGTATTTTACCGAATTTATCACGGAACCTGTTCAACCGGTAGTCTGGTTCGCGATCTTTGTCCTCCTCACCTCCCTGATCGTTATCATCGGTGTGGAGAAGGGCATTGAAAAAGCCAGCTGCACCCTTATGCCCATTCTGGTCGTCCTGACGATCGGTATCGCTATCTTCTGTATTACAAGACCCGGTGCATTGGAGGGCGTAAAATATTACCTGCTTCCGGACTTTAAACATTTTTCCGCCACAACCGTCTTAGCGGCGATGGGGCAACTGTTCTATTCCATGTCCCTCGCCATGGGAATCATGATCACCTATGGCTCCTATATGAAAAAAGAAGACAGCCTGGAAAAATCGGTACGCCAGATCGAGGTCTTCGATACCGCCATTGCATTTTTTGCCGGTCTGATGATCGTTCCCTCCGTCTTTGTTTTCTCAGGCGGAAATGAGGAAGCGCTGAGCAAGGGGCCCTCCCTGATGTTTATCACGCTTCCCAAGGTATTTGACAGCATGAAATTGGGTGGCCTGATCGGGTCCGTATTCTTCGTTCTGGTCCTGTTTGCCGCACTGACCTCCGCTATCTCCCTGATGGAGACCAACGTATCTATCTTAAATGACAAACTGAAATGGGGCCGCAGGAAAACCACGATCATCGTAACTATCTATGTCCTGATCGTAGGCGCAGTCGTATCTTTGGGGTTTGGCGCTTTGAGTTTTCTTCAGATCATCGGCATGGGACTGTTGGATTTCTTTGATTTCCTCAGCAACAGTGTACTTATGCCCATTGTCGCGATCCTGACCTGTATCAGCATCGGATATTTTATCAAGCCACAGGTTATTTATGATGAAATAGAAGTAAACGGCAGATTTAAAATGAAAAAATTCTACACCGTCATATTAAAATGGATCGCTCCCATCTGCCTTGTTCTGATACTGCTTTTCGCTGTTTCAGAGGCTATGGGGTGGATCAAAGTGTAATTGCAGCCCGAAACTCCTTCCTGCTCTGCACATCCATTTTCTGGTAGATGTGGGAAACGTGTTTCTTAACAGTTGTCTCGGCAATGTAAAGCGCCTCTCCGATCTGCCTGTTGGTGTAGCCTCTGTAAAGAAGCCATGCCACCTCCAGCTCCCGTTCGGAGAGGGTATGCGCCTCCATGACCGACAAAAAATGCGCATAAATCTCCTCATAACTTCCGCCCGATACAGAAAGATTCTGTGGGGCGGATTCTTTTTGTGTTCCCACCTGCGCTTCTGCAGACACCGGAGTGCAACCAATCTGGTTCCCTTCCTGCCTCCTGATCTGATCGTTCACGCGAATGTAAAGCATCAGAACCACTGCCAGCGCGATGCCGAGAAGCAAAGTCCCCAGCATCGCTATCTGCCATTCCCCTCTTCCGCCAAATGCACCCGCCTGATACAGGAGCAGTGCAGTCAATAAGATCACATATCCAGTTCCCAGCAGCACTCGAAGCGTATGCTTTCTCATACTTGACCGTCCTCTTTCTCACTCTCCGCGTCCGTATCTTGTCCCATATAGTCAATGATCCGGCGTTTCACCTCGAGCTGTAGAGGCAGAAGCAGCATTTCAAAGATTACCGCATACAATATTGTCAAAATTGCCACCGCCAGATTGGGACCTAAATACTCCAGGCTAGATAAATTACCTAGAATGACAATAATAGACATCAGCATACAGATCACTCCCGCATAGATCACCTGCTTCTGTATCATCTCCACCACATCCAGCGCACGCCGCAGCTCGCTCAGGTGACAGCTATAATCCTTGCGCAAACACTGCCAAGCCCTCTTGAAATCCTTCCACACGCCGCCTTTAAACAACACTGGAACGGTAAACACCAGTAGAATGATAAGAGACGGCATATCTATCAGATATATGAGTCGATGCAGGTCAAACATACTGTCTCCATATCCATACCCTGCTGACCCCAACAAAATAACTCCCAAAAGAATACTGATAATCTCCATGATCATACACTCATTTCCTCCTTATCTGCCACGATTTTCCCATCCCGCACCCGGATCACCCGGTTACAGCTTTTCGCAAGTTCCTCATTGTGGGTGACAAAAAGTATCGTCTTGCCCATATGTTCCGAAAAATACCGCAGAAGCCCCACTACAACCTTAGTATTTTTGCTGTCCAGATTTCCGGTCGGTTCATCCGCCAGAATGATATCAGGCTCAGAAAGAAGCGCCCTAAGTATCGCCGCCCTCTGCTGTTCCCCGCCGGACATCTGCATAGGGAACACATTTTTCTTATCCTGCAGCTTCAGTTTGCCGAGAAACTGATCGATCCGGTTCTCCTCGATCTCCTTCTTTTTCAGCTGAAACGGCATAAGGATATTCTCGTATACCGTCAGTTCATTCATCAGGTTGTAATCCTGAAAAATAAACCCCACGTGTCTGCGCCGGTATAATGTCCGCTGCTTGTCATTATAATCGGATATCACCTCCCCGGCAACAGTGATCGTTCCGCCGCTGACGCTGTCCATCCCGCCGATCAGATTTAAGAGTGTAGTCTTCCCGCTGCCGGAATCCCCCACGATTCCCACAAATTCTCCCTTATGGATACGGATATTGACTTTCTCAAGGACAGGAACCTTGCCGGACTGACTTTCATAAACCTTGCTCACATCTTTGATATCCACTATGATTTCTTTTCCCATCTTTACTTCTCCTCTCCCGTTTTCCCTTACCCGGATATATCTCCTCTATGCGGAGAACGCCCGTATCCGATACAAAAATCCTTCCTTCCGATTCATCTGCCGGTAGGCGATAAGCGGCACAAGAACCGCCGCCGCGCACCCTGCCACGGCAAACAGCAGATAAATGCGCAGATAAAAATGATATACGATATAGGGCTCCTGCAAAAACCGGTTGATCAACGCATAAACCCCATATATTGACAGGAAACATCCCGTCACAAAGCCGCCTGCCATATACAGCATTCCCTCCTTCGCCAGATTCTTTTCGATCTCCTGCTGCTCCACTCCCATACTTTCCAGAATGGCAAATTCCCGACTCCTGCTGTAAACGCTCTCCACCATACAGTTGATAAAATTCAAAACACCCATGGACAGCAGGATCGCACTCAGAACAAAACCCGCCAGCTTCAATCCACTTATGTATCTGTCCGCCTGCTCAGCCATCGACTTCGCCGACCGATAGGCGAGGCCGTTGTTTCGCTCTTCCATGGTCGTTTTCAGTGTCTCGTCCCACTCCCCATGAAATGCCTCCTCCACATCAAAGGCATACAGGTAATAATCGTCCCTCTCTTCCTTTTTCTTCCACTCCTCCATGGGAAGATAGACGTTGCTCCCATAAAATCTTCCCGGAAATGCCAGAGAGTATGGCAGTCCCTCGACAACTGCCATCACCGTGTAGGTTTCCTCCTGTCCGCTCCGAAACGGCACTCTCACGGTATCCCCCGGCTCGTAGCACGCTACGTTCTCCGGATTGTCGTCACTTAAAATCGGATCCACCAGAATATACTTCCCTGTGTGAAATTTCTCCAGATCAATGGTTCCCCTGAGTGGCGTCAGCCTCTGTACCATCATATCGTCCAGACCGATGGAGAGAGTCCACATCCTTCCCGGTTCCTCATAAGCATCCTCTCCCCAGATTTCCGTAAAAGCATCCCACTCTTCCTCCGTCGGCAAAAGACAGACCTGTGTCATGCTTGCCCCGCCGCGCGCCTCGATACCGGGAAGTTCCCGATATTCTGCGATTTCGTCATCTTCCGTCCGCTCATAGGAGACGGAATTTAAAACCGGATTCGTGAACACAGGATCTTTTGCCACAATATAGTCCGCATCCAGTTCCTCTTCTACATATACTTCCGTATCAAAGCCCGCCGTCACCGCATAAAAAGCATTGGCAAGCAGAACGCTCACGGCAATGGAGACGCATACCTTTAACACCTTTATCTTATCGCTCTTAAAATGCCTCACTGTGAACTTTTTCAGGCAGTCCCCATCGTCAGCATTTTCCACCCGTTTTAACTTTCCCGTATATTTCTTCATCTCGATTGGAGAAGCGTTTTTTGCAAGCTTTATGGGCCTGCGCTCGCTGACTCTCACCGTCAGATAAGAAAACACGAGCGATAGAACGAAAATCAGAATATTACCGCTTTTTCTGACCTGTATCGTCACAAAAGTGCTCAATATGCCCGGCAGAACAGCTGCCGAAAACAGATATCCCACCAAGAGCGCCGGAATGGCGGCCGCCAGAAACAGAAGATTATTCTGCCTGCGGATCAATTTTTTAATCTCCCGCTTCGTAATCCCGTTGGTGGACAGCTTTCCGAAAAATCTGGCATCCCCGGTCACGGAGAGATGGAAGATATTGGAGATGAACAGATACCCCGGCCACATGACCAGAAGGATCATAGCCACAAGAGCTGCCCAGGTATCCACACCAAAACTGTTAAGCAGAGAAACATCGTTTAGATAAATCTCCCCGTCCTCCAGCTCGACTTCCGTCTCCATGATCAACTGGGACGCAAGTCTCCTGAGATTACCGCGCGAAGCAAAAATGACGCCTACCTGCAGATTTTCTTCCTCTTTCGGATCCAAACCGTGCTCTTCCCAGTAGGCACACGCTTTTTTATAGAAGTCATCCGATACCAACACCGCATGATAAGGCTGCAGCGCCCTCTTATATACCCCAACTACAGTAAACGTTTCCGTGAACTCCTCCTCACCCAGATAAGTGAACGTCAGATCAACCGTTATACCCTCACTGTAGGAAAGCCCGCACTGACGCAGATACTGGTCGGACACCACAACCTCATTGCCCTGCTCCGGCATCCGCCCTTCTTCCGGGTAATACCGCATCCACCGCGCCATCTGCTCCTCGGAGTTAATAAACGCCATCTGTCCTACCTTTTCTCCTATTCCAGGAGAATACTCCGTTCTGGCAATGATAACGTTCGTACTCGTCTCCGCGGCCCGCGGGCTTGCACAGATCCGTTCACACTTCTCCTCCGACACATGGATGAGCGCATCCACCAGCATAGGCGATGTCATCTTGAGCATCTCCTCCGCCGCGTCCTTGACAAAAAACAGCGTGGAGAACACGATCACAAACAGCACCGTTGTAAAAAAAACCGCCGCCGTCACACAGAGACTCTTCCCCTTCTCCCGCATGATCTTTCTCGCGGGAATCTTTTTCAGCACATCCGCCACGTCAAACCCCTCCCTTTTTCAGATCCTATCCTGACCATACCACGTATTTGAGGGAGATACTATGGTACTTTTTAAGGGAAAAGTAGTATTTTCGCGATAAGCAGAGCAGGAAGGCTAACGAAGCAGACATCATGCTTGCATGAATGTATGCTTCGGGAGACTTACGACGAGCAACGCGAACTTGGAATGCGCAGCATTACAAGTCTGCTTATCGCAACGTAAAAGTTGGCAAAGGCAGACATCATGCTAAAAAGAAAGAGCCCGCCCTCAGGCAAGCTCCCTCAACCCATCAATATTTTGTCAAAAATTGTCTCGTCCGCTCTTCCCTCGGATGATCGATCACCTGTCTGGGGTCTCCCTGCTCCACGATCACGCCCTCGTCCATAAAGATGATCTGATCCGCCACATCTCTGGCAAAGCTCATCTCATGGGTCACAATGATCATCGTCGTGTGCTGCTCGGCAAGTCCTCTGATTACCTTGAGCACCTCGCCTGTCAGCTCCGGATCCAGCGCCGAGGTCGGTTCGTCAAAGCACAGGATATCCGGCTTGAGTGCCAAGGCTCTTGCAATCGCCACTCTCTGCTGCTGCCCGCCGGAAAGCTGGTGAGGATAATGCTCCATGCGCTCCGCAAGGCCCATCTGCTCTAAAAGCGATTTCCCGTGGACTTCGATCTCCTCCAGAATCTCTTTTTTCCTCTGTTTAAAATCCGGTCTCTCCTGTGCCAGAAGCTTTTCCGCCAGCGTCACATTCTCTAACGCAGTGTACTGGGGAAATAGATGAAACGCCTGAAACACCATGCCGAAATGCAGGCGCTTGGTGCGCAGATCCTTCTCCTGTCCTTTTACGGGGTTGTCCGCGTCAAACAGCGTCTCTCCCCGCACAATAATAGAACCGTGATTGGGTGTCTCTAAAAAATTCAGACACCGAAGCAGCGTGGTCTTACCGGAACCGGAGGAACCGATGATCGCCAGCGCGTTCCCCTCCTCCAGCTCAAAGCTCACATCATCGAGCACCCGGGTAGAGCCGAAATGTTTCCCGATATTTTTTACCTCTAAAACAGCCATCTTTCTCCCCCGTCTATCTGAAATAATCCAGCCTGCGCTCAATGTAATTAAACAACAGTGTCAGAATACCCACAAACAGCAGATAGAACACGCCCGTGTAGAAAAGGGGCCATGTCAATCCGTTACTCTTCATAAAGGAATAGCCCGCAAAGGTAAGTTCGTAAGCCGCGATGATCCTTGCAAGCGACGTATCCTTCACCAGCGTGATAACCTCGTTGGACATGGGCGGTACCACGCGCTTTACCATCTGTAAGAGCGTGACCTTAAAAAAGATCTGGCTCTTGGTCATACCCAGCACCTCGCCCGCCTCTCTCTGTCCGACTGGAACGCCCTCGATGCCTCCCCGGAAAATAACGGAAAAATAGCAGGCATAGTTGATGCTGAACGCCACCACCGTGGCTGTGATCCGCCCGGCCTCGCTGCCGCTCCAGATATTATGCCCCAGCCAAAGTCCCGGGCCATAAAAAATGATAATGAGCTGCAGCATCAGCGGCGTACCTCTTATGATCCACACCAGAATCTGAAGCAGTCCCCGCAGCAGACGAAAGCGGCTCATCTCTCCGAACGCCAGAATCAGACCAAGCGGCAAGGAAAAAAGCAGTGTTAATATAAAGATCTGAAAGCTGGTCCAAAGACCGTCTAACAGCGCCTGTGTTACACTCCAGAACATATCTTATTCTCCCCTGTGTTCGGCCTACTTCCCCGGCACCACGATCACCTGTGCATTGTTGCAGTAGGCATTGGTGCACTCCATCGCCTCTGTCACTTCACTCGTCAATGTCATGCCGTTCCACACCACGTCAATATTGTTGGAATCCAGCTCCATGATCTTATTATCCCAGTCGATCACCACAAACTGTGCCTCCACGCCCAGCTTATCTGCCACGATACGTGCCATATCCGCATCAAAGCCGATCCACTCACCGGAAGCGTCCTTGTAATCCATGGGCTCAAACTCCGTGATACCCACAATCAGTGTGCCCTTACCCTGAATATAAGCCACATCACTGTCAGCGGAAGCCGTATACTCGCAGGCCTTCTGCTCTACTAATGCCTCCTGTACACCGTAGGTCGTAGCCGTCTCCTGCATGGAGCCGTCCGCATAGGACTCTGCAAACACCGCGTTGATATAGGAAGCCAGATCAGAGCCCTTACGGCAGCCTACGCCATATTCCTCCGTTGTCAACTCATCAGTATGTACCAGATCCGGGTAACTGGTTCCCTCACCGATCATGGCGCCCGCCATCAAAAGGTCGATGATCGCCGCATCCGATGTGCCGGAAGCCACTTCCATCAGCGCATCCGCCTGAGAAGCCACCGCATTTGTCTGAAAGCCCTTCTCCTGCGCCACTTCTTCTCCCGCAGAACCGGCCTCCACCGCGTATACCATATCCTTACTGCCCGAACCGCCGCAGCCCGTCAGAACCGCACACAAGGTCAGGGATGCTGCCAAAATCATTGCAAGTTTCTTTTTCATAATCTTCCTCCTCCAAAATGTTTTCACATACTTTTGTATTTTATCATAGTAGTACACTAAAGTAAATGTATAAAATATAATGTATAAAATATAAAGAGACTTACTGCTTGTCAAAATATGCCTTGCCGTTGTCCGGCTTAAAATACGTCCTCAGATATCCGTTCGTAGAGACAAACACAATTTCGTTGGTGGATTCCAGATAATACACATCGTCTCCATCCTCTGCTTCCAGTTTATGTAACGCCTCCGGCGATGCGACTACCCGGTTCGCTCCCGCCAGATATTCCTCCACTGTGGCATATCCAAATTCCTTCCCATGCTTTTCAAAATGTTCCTGCATTTTTTCTACACTGCGGAAAGTATATGCCGCTGCAGGCGCCTGCTCAACTTCACTGACAGTCGCTTGCTCTGCCGCCTCATCCTGACCCGGATCTATGTCAGATGCCGCATCAGCTGTTTGAGGCTTCTGTATCTCTTCCTCTTCCGGCAAAACACTATCCGTTGAAACTTCTGGCCCGATATCTGTCACAGGCGCCTGCTCTGCGGATATTTCTTCGACTGGCTCCTCGGCCATTTCCCGGCTGTCCGCAGCTTCTTCTATATCCGCTGCAGCCTGCACATCGTCCCTAACTTCCTGTACGGGCTGTACTTCAGTTACGGTTCCGTTTGGTTCCGGCAGAAGTGTTAAGCGAAATCCGGCAATCCCAACTGCCAGCAGAAGAAGAACTGCCGCGACTGCTATCCATGCTTTCTTCTTATCGTTTTTCCCCGCATCATACGCCCTGACTACCTGTCCCGGTGTCTTTACGCTTTCATAATCATTCCCTGTCAGGTTCTTTCCCGATGAGACCGGCCGCATTCCCGTCCCGGTTTTCCCGCCTGCCCGGTTCTCCATACGGCACTTTTCGCAGCGTTTCGGTATATGTAGATTCTTACTCTGATAAAAGGCGATCTCATCCTGCGTCAGAGTAAATTCCACCCCGCATTGTTTGCATATTCTCTTCATAATTCATCCTCTTTTCTGTGCACATCCGTCACAAATATTTATGGAAGAAAAGAGTACCCGTTACAGGTACTCTCTCATATCTTTCACCAGAGTCTCCTCCGC
>CAZUZZ010000017.1:12112-14894 GCA_964625055.1 uncultured Bacteroides sp.
ACAGGTACTCTCTCATATCTTTCACCAGAGTCTCCTCCGCGTCAATGACTTCTTTGGCAATCTTCTTCGCCTTTTCATCTGCCGCCTGATATTGATGCAGGTAGCGATAAAGAGTCTTAACGCCCATATTACAGCCATCCGTGATCAGATCCGCCACCACTCTGTCCGAGTCCTCTCCGCCCAGTTTTACATTGGTCTTCATCCACGACATCACCTTCGCCATAGGCGCAGGTTCCTTGCCTTCATCGTGGCATTCCCTCAGATATTCATGAGTCCTGTCACCCAGCCTGCAGTGCGTGTCCTTGCTCTTTTTAAGCAGATTTTCCAGTGTGCTGTCCTGCACGTGCTCCATCACATCGTCCAGTGAAGAGATGCCCATTTTAATCCCTGCATTACACTCCCGCAGCAGTTTAATTGTATCGTCTTCCATATGCGGCCTCCTTTTGTTGATCAATCGTGTCATCCGTTTTCTGCAAGAAAGAACTGTTCAAATCCGACAGTCCTTTCTCGCAAATTAGTATGCCGCAAATCAACAAAATTATCACCGATCACCAGACCCACTACAATTCTCTTGACAAGTTACTTTACTATACTACTACGAGAAAGTGTATTGCGTCAAGTTGCTCACCCTTTGCACCGTCAGATGGAACCCGATACATATACGAATTGATTTCGGTATGGTATAATCATCGCAGGATCAGCATTCTACAACCCAAAGAAGGAGTATCTGTTTTCATGGAAGAGAAAAATCCTAATATAAAATGGCAAAAATGGGCTGTACTGTTATCAGCATTGGCTTTATGCGCGCTCCTGTTTTTCATCGTCCAATGCAGCCGGTATGCCGCACAAACCCGAGAGTTGACGGCGGAAAACGAAAAGCTGTCTGCCGCCCTTGCAGACAGAGAGCAGGCCGTTGATGACAATGCCGTTGAATTGAAAAACCTGCAAAAACAGCTTGCAGAGGCTGCCTCTATGGAAGAAACCAAGACCGAAAGCGGCTTCACCAAAAAGGGCAGCGTCTATTTGATCGATGACTACCGACAGCTATGGGCATTGCGACAGCTGATCGCGGAAAACGCAGAAATAGAGCCGGGCGTCTCCGCCGCTTCAGCTTCCTACCGGCTGCGAAACGATATCGACTTTCTCTCTCGCTACGACCCCGTTCCCGTGTTTTCCATCGGCACAGAGGAGAGACCTTTTTGCGGCAGCTTTGACGGGGACGGACACTGCATCTGGGGATATTTCCCACTGATGGATGACGAATCCTGTCCGGAAGCCATGTTCTATATGGACACGACCACAAAAATAGAAAATCTGCATATCAGTAATCAGGCGGCCAATTTAGGGGCAGGGGCGTATCAAGGACTGTCTACCGAACTCACCACGCCGTGGGAGGTCACGGAACTGGAACGCCATCTGCCGGATTTCCCTGGCTGTAGTATAAGGGTAGAACTAAGTGACTGGGATTTAGAGGTGCAGCAGACGGCGGAGGGATTACGGCAGCATTGGGAAAAACTGCTTTCGCTGGAAGAATCCCGCGATTGTTATATCAGCATGACCTTCTTTCCGCAAGATGAAGAATCCGAGGAAATATCGGGGCCTGCTGCCGCCCTGGCACATGACGAGCATCTACACGGAGAATATTTGCAAAAACTACAAACCGCTTTCCTCACATTGGCCGGCACAGAATACAGTGAACTGATCGTGGAAACGCTGGCAAAGGAGTCCGGATATCTGTGGTTTCTCAGATTGGAGCGGATCGGCGGGCTGACCTGCTGTACTTTTGAGGTCGGCAGGCCGTACTTCGCCCCCTATGGCAACGACAGCGACAAATATTACCTGATCGCAGAAGGAGAATGGGAAGGGAAAGAGGTTACACGGCAGTGCCTCTCTATCCCTTATACATTCGGCGAGAGATCCCGTATAGGAGTCGGATCAAGTTTCGAGATAGAAAATGTTGACCTTAATTTTGACGGGAAGCAGGATCTGCTGATTCATGAGGGGCTTTCCGGCGGAAGCGGCGGCTCCTGGAGCAATTACCGGGCTTTTGTCTGGCAGGATGAAACCGGGCAGTTTGTCGATTTTCCCTCTTTCCCGGAACAAGTGAGCAGTCTGGAACTTGACCGCCAAAGAATCATAAGTCATGGGCGCTCAGGATATGGCAACGAATCCGTCATCGTCTACGAAGTCGTAAATGGAGAATATGTGTGTACAAAAGAGCTTGTCTGCCAAAGTAACGGCGATGGTACCGTGATAGAACTGTCCTATTATGAGATGGGCAAACTGGTAAAGACTCATATGCTGTCGAATTGGGACGAAAAGGAAACGCTCTACCCGGATCTGGATTACTGGTTTAAAGGATAGATCCTTCAGACGGCAGAATCATATCCGAAAACGCCGCCCTGCTGCCCGCAAAGACATTCATATCGATATATTGCTCCTCTCCGGTGTATGCATCATATTTCGCCCGATCCGTATACTGCCAGTAGAGCCAGCGTCCCCTCATGTCAATGTCGGGCGTATAATAGACATTTCTGATCCACAGATCATACTCATCGAAAGAACCTTCGATAAAATCGTGGTATGCCGAATAGGTAGTGTAAATAATTGGTTTCGTGTGATATTCCTCTTCCAGCGCGTGAAGGAGAACGCCCAGTTCCTCTGTGATCGCTTTGCGGTCCAGCTCGTTCTTCCTGCTTTCTTTATCGCCGTAATATTCTACATCGACAGCCGGAATCAGCTTACCTTCCAAGCTGCCAACCGTAGTAATATAATTCCGTGC
>CAZUZZ010000018.1:0-14787 GCA_964625055.1 uncultured Bacteroides sp.
GCAGGTAAGAAGGTCAGCGAGTATGGCCTGCAGATGAGAGAGAAACAGAAGGCAAAATTTATTTACGGTGTGTTAGAGAAGCCGTTCAGAAATTACTATAAGAAAGCTGACAGAATGAAAGGCCAGACAGGTGAGAACCTGATGGTTATGCTGGAGAGCAGACTTGACAGCGTTGTATTCAGGCTTGGTTTTGCTCGTACAAGAAGAGAAGCGAGACAGGTAGTGGGTCATAAGCATTTCTTGGTAAACGGCAAGCCCGTACAGACTCCGTCCTACCAGATCAAGGCAGGCGATGTGATCGAGGTGAAGGAGAAAGCAAGATCACTGCAGAGATATAAGGATATCCTGGAGGTGACAGGCGGCAGACTTGTTCCCGAATGGCTTGATGTGGATCAGGAGGCAATGAAGGGAACTGTGAAATACCTTCCCACAAGAGAGATGATCGACGTTCCGGTGAATGAGATGCTTATCGTCGAGTTGTACTCCAAATAATTGCATATAAAAAGGAGGGTATTTGGGTGTTTGAATTTGAAAGACCGAATATAGAAGTAGTAGAAATCTCCGAAGATAAAAAATACGGCAGATTTGTAGTGGAGCCTTTGGAAAGAGGTTACGGCATTACCCTCGGCAATTCACTCAGAAGGATCATGTTGTCTTCCCTGCCCGGTGTGGCGGTGAGCCAGGTTAAGATAGAGGGCGTTCTTCATGAGTTCAGCTCTATTCCCGGTGTGAAGGAAGATGTGACGGAGATCGTCATGAACATCAAGAGCCTTGCCATCAAGAATAACAGCGACTCCAATGAGGTGAAGACTGCCTATATCGAGTATGAGGGCGAGGGAGTTGTACGTGCTTCTGATATTCAGGTGGATCAGGATATCGAGATCTTAAATCCCGATCTGGTGATCGCTACTCTGAGCGGTAAGGATACCAAGCTTTACATGGAGCTGACGATCACAAGAGGCCGGGGATATGTAGGCGCTGATAAGAATAAGACAGAGGATCTGCCGATCGGTGTGATCGCGATCGATTCCATCTACACCCCTGTAGAGAGAGTCAATGTCACTGTGGAAAATACCCGTGTGGGTCAGATCACAGACTATGATAAGCTGACGCTGGATGTATATACCAACGGAACGTTAGTGCCGGATGAGGCTGTCAGCCTGGCGGCGAAAGTGCTCAGTGAGCACTTGAGTCTCTTCATCGATCTGTCCGAGAACGCTAAGACCGCAGAGGTTATGGTGGAAAAAGAGGACGACGAGAAGGAGAAGGTGCTGGAGATGAGTATCGATGAGCTGGAGCTCTCGGTACGCTCCTATAACTGCCTGAAGAGAGCCGGCATCAACACGGTGGAAGAGTTGACGAACAAGACTTCCGAGGATATGATGAAGGTCAGAAATCTTGGCCGCAAGTCCTTAGAGGAAGTGCTTGCGAAGTTAAAAGAATTAGGATTACAGCTGAATCCAAGCGATGAGGCGTGATATAGAGGTAAGCCCGAAGTGCACTCAGAAAGGAGCCAATCATGGCAAAATACAGGAAGCTGGGCAGAAAGTCTGACCAGAGAAAAGCATTACTCAGAAATCAGGTTACCGCTCTTTTATACAATGGAAAGATCGTGACCACAGAAGCAAGGGCAAAGGAAGTGCGCAAGCTTGCAGAGCGACTGATCACTCTTGCTGTTAAGGAAAAAGATAATTTTGAGACCGTCAAGGTGACCGCTAAGGTGGCACGTAAGGATAAGGATGGCAAGAGAGTGAAGCAGATCGTGGATAAGAACACGAAGGCAGTTCTCTCTGAGACACATCGTGATAAAGACGGCAAGATCCTTCGGATCGAAAACGGCATGACCGTGACAGTTTATGATGAGGTGGAGAAAGAGATCAAGAAAGATCTGCCCTCCAGACTGCACGCAAGAAGCCAGATGATGAAGGTACTTTATCCTGTTAAGGAAGTACCTGCTGCACCGGCAGGCCGTAAGAAGAACACCAAGGAGGTCAACCTTGTGGATAAGCTCTTTGACGAGTATGGTCCCAAGTATGCGAACCGCCATGGCGGCTATACCAGAATCATCAAGATCGGACCTCGTAAGGGCGATGCAGCGATGGAAGTAGTTTTAGAGCTGGTGTAAAAAGATAAGCATAAAAATCGAGTGCGAGTGCGCTCGATTTTTTGTATGTGCAATATAAAAGGGGGATAGGAAAAAGGACAGGATTCTGTTATAATATTTTCATGGAGAGAATGTGCCGTCAGACCAAAGGAGGCATATATGAACAAAGAAATGAAAATGATGGTAAATGCCATCGTGGATGAAATGGGAAGAATGGAGGAGCGGCTCATCGAGCGAATGGATCGCCGCTTTGAGCAGGTGGATCAACGTCTGGATTCCCTGCATCATGAAGTCAATGCCTGCAAGTTAAGTATTGACGCGATCAATATGCGGCTGGATCAGCATGAGGAAAAATTACTATTGCTGTAGAAAAGAATAGTTGCATAAGAAGAAAGGACAGCATAAATGAGGGAGCGGAAACGCTCCCTTTCTTCTATAATTATATATGCATATTTTATCAGTCCAGTCTTTTTTGAAAATGCTGATAATCCTTTGTGGAATTCCAGTTGCCGCCCCAGGTGAAGCCATGTTCGGTAAAGAGGCGGTAGCAGAGATCGTTTTCGTCGATCTTATAGGGAAAGCTCTGGCTGCGGTCAGCGTAGACTTCACTGCCGGGCGGAGAGATATAAGTGCTGCCGTCGCCGTTCATGTTATAGACCACATAGGGGTTGTAGTAAGGGTTTACGTCAATGGCAAGTCCGTAGGCGTGTTTGGACAGGCTCGTGGTGCCGTCTACCACCCGGTAATTAAAGCAAGAGGTGTTATTATCCGCCATGGAGGCGGTGTCATCGCCATCGTACTCGTCGACCAGACGGACACGCTCGATATGGTAGTCATTTCGGTAAAGCTCATAGAAGATCTCCACCATATCTTGGGCGACAGCCCGATTGCAGATCAGCTCGCCGGTCTGCTCTTCGCCGTCAAAGTCGAGATATAAAAGCCCCACATAGGCCAGATCCTCGTAGGGGACGGTGCAGCCGCTTTCCGGGTAGGAAATGCCTGTGATCCTGTCTTTGACTTCATCGGTTAAAGGTTCATAATAGAAGCCCTCTTGGTAGGTGGTGCGCTCCGGATGCTCGGACATGGTTTGGTTCTCCTCTGCAGACTCACTGCTGTTACCATCATCATATGCAGGGGACTTGTCCTGGGTGACAGGAGGGTTGTTTTCAGAAGTTCCCTGATCTACGCTGTTTTTATCATTAGATGACGGAGGTGTCGTTTCTGACACAGGAGTTTTGACTGGATCAGTCGAAGAACTTTCGGTAGATTCATCTCCGGAATCTTCAGCTTTCTGCGTGCCGTAGGCCAGTTCCGGATTATTCTGGGCATACTCCAGAAGAGTTTCTTCGCCGGTCAGGTAACGTGCCAGGAAAGCACATATCATGATCAAGAGGAGAAGGAAGAGGAACGGCTTTGCCAGCTGCCGTAACAAAGGTTTTATATTTTTCATGTGAGTTACTTCCTCCGTTTTTTCTATATCATATCATATTTTCTTCAAATAGGGGATGCGGAATGCTTCCCCTTGTTTTTTCTCTTCTAATCTAGTACAATAGCGATGGTGAAGACTGCCAATTTTGTTTGAGGCGGGATGGCGGGAAAATGCTGTCGAAAGACGAGTGAAGGAAAAGTGCATGGGAATCATCAAGACAGAAAAGCTGACATTTGAATATATCAGGCGGGATGAGGAAGGAAATGTGGAAGGTATCACCTGTGCCGTGGATGATGTGGATCTGGACATCAAGCAGGGAGATTTTATTGCGATCCTGGGACATAACGGCTCGGGGAAATCTACACTTGCCAAGCATATCAACGCTATCCTCTATCCCACAGAAGGAACCGTGTGGGTGGACGGCATGAACACACAGGAGGAAAAGCACCTGTGGGATATCCGTCAGGAGGCGGGAATGGTATTCCAGAATCCGGACAATCAGATCATTGGGCAGGTGGTGGAGGAGGATGTGGGCTTTGGCCCTGAAAATATGGGCGTCCCCACCGAGGAGATCTGGGAGCGTGTGGAGGAGAGCCTGAAAGCGGTGGGAATGTATGAGTATCGCAAGCACTCGCCCAATAAGCTGTCGGGTGGACAGAAACAGCGGGTATCTATTGCGGGCGTCATAGCCATGCATCCTAAATGTATTATTCTGGACGAGCCTACAGCCATGCTTGATCCGAACGGACGAAAAGAAGTGATCCGGGCGGTGCGTGCGCTGAATGATGTGGAAGGAATCACGGTGGTACTGATCACCCATTATATGGAAGAGATCATTCACGCGGATATGGTTTATGTCATGGATCAGGGACACATTGCCATGGAGGGAACGCCCAGAGAGATCTTTTCCCGAGTGGACGAATTGAAGGAGCTGAGGCTGGATGTACCCCAGGTGACGCTTCTGGCTCATGAGCTGAGAGAAAAAGGTGTGAATTTGCCGGAAGGCATTTTAACGATAGAGGAGTTCGTGGAACAATGTCTCTTATTTTAGATCATGTAAACTATGTATATGGAGAGGATACAGCTCTGGCGGTACACGCGCTCAATGATGTGAATCTGGTGATCCCGGACGGGCAGTTTATCGGTCTGATCGGGCATACCGGCTCAGGGAAATCTACGCTGGTACAGCATCTCAATGGGCTGATCAAGCCCACATCAGGCACAATCTATTATAACGGCGAGGATATTCACGAAAAAGATTACGATAAAAAGAAGCTGCGCAGTAAAGTGGGACTGGTGTTTCAGTACCCGGAGCATCAGCTTTTTGAGATTGATGTGTTTAAGGATGTCTGTTTCGGGCCGAAGAATCTGGGACTTTCCCAGAAGGAGACGGAGCTCCGCGCCTATGCGGCTCTGAAACAGGTCGGGATCGAGGATGAATATTTTTATCAGTCGCCCTTTGATCTGTCCGGAGGACAGAAGCGGAGAGTGGCGATCGCGGGAGTGCTTGCCATGAAGCCGGAAATTCTGGTTCTGGACGAGCCTACGGCGGGACTGGATCCCAAAGGGCGTGACGAGATCCTGGATCAGATCGCGAAGCTGAAGGAGGAGACAGGGATCACGGTCATCCTGGTTTCCCACAGTATGGAGGATGTGGCAAAATACGTGGAGCGGATCATTGTTATGAATCACGGAAGTGTTCTTTATGACGATGTACCGAAGGAGGTTTTCCGCCATTACAAGGAGTTAGAGCAGGTGGGACTTGCGGCGCCGCAGGTGACTTATATCATGCAGGCGCTTGCAAAAAAAGGGATGCCTGTGGATACCTCAGCCACGACTGTGGAAGAAGCGGTGCAGGAAATATTAAAAAAAATGCCGCAGAAAAAAATATTGAAGGAGAAGGCGTAGGTTTTTAAATGATACGAGATATTACATTGGGCCAGTATTATCAGGCGGATTCCGTCATTCATAAACTGGACCCGCGGGTAAAACTGGTAGCTACCCTCTGCTTTATCATCTCGCTTTTTGTGGTGGACAGCTGGGTAGGGTATGTGGCGGCAGCGGTCTTTCTCGCAGTGATGATCCGACTGTCTAAGGTTCCCTTCCGATTTATGGTAAAGGGAATGAAGGCAATCGTCTTTATCCTGCTGATCACGGTGGTGTTTAATCTCTTTTTGACGCCGGGAGAGCCGCTTGTTACGGTCTGGAAGTTTACGATCACGGAGGAGGGACTGCGGATCGCTGTGATGATGGCGGTCAGATTGTCCTTTCTTATAGTAGGGTCGTCCCTGATGACATTGACAACGACACCGAATAGTCTGACGGATGCGATGGAGAAGCTGATGGGGCCTTTAAAATATGTAAAGGTGCCTGTGCACGAGGTGGCGATGATGATGTCCATTGCCCTTCGTTTTATCCCGATCTTGCTGGAGGAGACGGATAAGATCATGAAAGCGCAGATCGCCAGAGGAGCGGATTTTGAGAGCGGCAACCTGATCAAGAAGGCTAAGGCTATGGTGCCTCTCCTCGTGCCTCTGTTTATCTCGGCTTTTCGCCGTGCCAATGATCTGGCTATGGCGATGGAGGCCAGATGCTATCGGGGCGGAGAACATCGTACCAAGATGAAGCCCTTGCGCTATCACGCGGCAGACAGAGTGGCCTACTGTGTATTGCTTTTGTATTTTGCAGGGTGTGTGGCGATACGGGTATGGCTGTAAATAGAAATGCGGCTGATGGTAGGCGAAGTGATGTGATGTCTGATGTCTGTCCGGTTAATGGGGGATAGAAGTGAAAAGAGTTATGTTAACCGTATCCTATGATGGAACGGCATATTGTGGCTGGCAGCTGCAGACAAATGCGGAAACGATAGAGAGTGTGCTGAATCGCTGTTTGCGTGAACTCACAGGAGAACCTATCGAGGTGATCGGTGCAAGCCGCACCGATTCCGGGGTGCACGCTCTGGGCAATATTGCCGTGTTTGATACGGAAAGTCCCATTCCCGCCGATAAATTTTCTTATGCCTTAAACCAGCGCCTGCCGGAGGATATTCGTATTCAGGGCTCCAAAGAGGTGGCGGCGGATTTTCATCCCAGGCATTGCGCCAGCCGCAAGACCTACGAGTATCGGATCCTCAATGCGCCATTCCCTTTGCCGACCAAAAGGCTGTACGCGCATTTTACCTATGTACAGATGAATGTTGATTTAATGAAGCAGGGGGCGTAGTATCTGGTGGGAGAGCATGATTTTAAGAGCTTCTGCAATGTAGATACTCAGGCGCAGACCACTGTGCGGAAGATCGATGCCATAGATGTAGCAAGGCAGGGAGAGGAGATCTGCATCCGTGTAACAGGCAGAGGCTTCCTATATAATATGGTAAGAATTATTGCCGGCACGCTGATGGAGGTGGGCAGAGGACATCTGCCGCCCGAAAAGGTGAAGGATATTTTAGAGGCCAGAGACAGACAGGAGGCAGGCCCCACTGCACCGGCCTGTGGACTGACGCTGGTGGGGTATGAATTTTTAGAATAACAGTTCAGCCAGACCGAAGTTACGTGGGCTGAACTGTAAAAAAACCAGTTGACACGCGCGGAAGCGTATAATATAATAAATAACTGTGGCGAATTGTTTATAAGTGTCTGGCCAAAGCCCCGGTGAGACACTTCATATAAAACAGAAGTACAAATTACCGTGGAGAGATGCCGAGTGTGGCCGGACATCTGCAGGAGGGTCTTCGGAAGCGGTACAGACAGCAGTTACTATGGAGGTAATATCATGAAAACATTTATGGCGAGTCCAGCTACGATCGAGAGAAAGTGGTATGTAGTTGATGCGACAGATATGACACTGGGACGCTTGGCATCTGAGATTGCTAAAGTTTTAAGAGGTAAGAACAAGCCGATCTTTACTCCCCATATTGACACAGGCGATTATGTGATCGTTGTCAATGCAGAGAAGGTGAAGGTGACAGGTAAGAAGCTGGATCAGAAGATCTACTACCATCACTCCGACTATGTGGGCGGCATGAAAGAAACCACCCTGAAGGAGATGCTGCAGAAGCATCCCGAGAGAGTCGTTGAGTACGCAGTGAAGGGTATGCTTCCCAAGGGACCTCTTGGAAGACAGATGTACAAAAAGCTTTTTGTATATGCAGGACCTGATCACAAGCAGGCGGCACAGAAACCAGAAGTGTTGACATTTTAAGAAAGGGATAAAGAATCATGGCTAAAGCAGATAAATCAGCAAAGTATTATGGAACCGGTAGAAGAAAGAAATCTATCGCCAGAGTATATTTAATGCCCGGCAAGGGTCAGATCACCATCAATAAGAGAGACATCGACGATTACTTTGGGCTGGAGACCCTGAAGGTTATCGTGCGTCAGCCTCTGGCAGCTACTGACACGGTAGATAAGTTCGATGCAGTTATCACCGTAAAGGGCGGCGGCTATACTGGACAGGCGGGCGCTGTGAGACACGGTATCGCAAGAGCGCTTCTTCAGGCGGATCCGGATTACAGACCGACCTTAAAGAAGGCAGGTTACCTGACCAGAGATCCTCGTATGAAGGAGAGAAAGAAATACGGTCTCAAAGCTGCGAGACGTGCACCTCAGTTCTCCAAGAGATAATAGGATATATCACAAGAGAATTTTTGGAACCCTTGAAAATCCAGTATTTTCAAGGGTTTTTCCTTTCTAAATATTTATAAACTAATGTAGAGAAATATATGGGTAACTGACAAGTAATTAATACCTAACTGATAAATAATGAGAAGACTTATTAAGAACATATGTTCGAAAATGCTTGACGGTATAATAAGAGTGTAGTATAATCAAAAATAGAAAATTTGTATGAAAGAAGGTACTGTTATGGCAAAATATAATGCGATTGATATAGCAAGGTGGTTTATTCATAGAAATTTAGAGGATGTTGATAATGGAGATGATGAAAGGATGACGCTTCTTAAATTATTGAAACTTTTATATTACGCAGAAGGGTGTTTTTTGGCCTTGGATAGAGGTTCCTTGTTTGATGAAAAAATCGTAGCATGGGAACATGGTCCTGTGGTAGAAGAGGTATGGAGAAGTTTTGATAACGCATATGATTTACAGGTTGATGCGGATGATATGACAAATAGCTTATTAAAAATATCAAATGAGGATAATGACTTACTTGAGGATGTTTATTCAGTTTTTGGAAAATATTCTGCGTCTGGATTAAGAAATAAAACGCATATGGAAAGTCCTTGGTTAAATGCAACAAATGGTGGGAAAATATTTAATTTAGAAATTCCCAGAGCAGCTATTATCAGTTATTTTAAGGAAAACTATGTCCAGAATTAAAGATAATCAAGAAGATTTAATTAATAAACAAATAGAAGAACGTATGAGGCAAGCGTTACTAGAGAAGAAGGTTTCGGTTAGTTTTGAGTACGAATTGTCCAATACGAATTATAATCCAGATGGCATAAAAGATAGTCGGCGCAGATTAGAATTTTATGAAGAATTTAGGAGTAAACTGAAAAATATAACCGGTAAAACCTGGAAAGACTTTGGACAAGAAAGTAAGAAAACGGGTTATGAATCTATTCCTTATAAGAACTTTGTAAAAAATATTCAATCTTCTTTTAAAAATATTAATATAATAAGTCCGGACTCTAAATTAGATATAATTAGAGTTGGTAATGACTATAGGGTGATTGGGAAATATTTAAAAGGAGTATATTATATTATTGCATACGATGTTGACTTTTCTGCATATGATCATTAGGAAATTTTCAAAGAGATAAGCGGATATCTGTGAATCAAGATGCATATACAAAGCCCCGAAATGTTTACATTCATGGGGCTTTTGTTATGACGGATCGTGTATGTAGTAGAGAATGACAGAATCATAAAGTGGTCGAAGGAGCACCTTTGATATGAGAAAGATATTAGTTACAGGCGGAACTGTATTTGTCAGTAAATACATTGCATCGTATTATGCAGATCAAGGTGATGAGGTTTATGTTTTAAACAGGAATCATCACTCTCAACCGGATAATACCATATTGATAGAGGCCGACAGGCATAATCTCGGAACGGCGTTAAAACAGTATACATTTGATGCGGTTCTGGATGTCACTGCATATACAGGAGAGGACGTATCTCATCTGCTTGACGCGTTAGGAAATTTGGAATCGACACATACAGACTATGTGCTGATCAGCTCCGGTGCAGTATATCCGGAAACACTGCCACAGCCATTCATGGAAAATCAGCAGACCGGAGAAAATAAATACTGGGGTGTTTATGGCACCAACAAAATTGATGCAGAAAAAGAATTGCTGAAAAGAGTGCCCGATGCCTATATACTTCGCCCGCCATATCTGTATGGGCCGATGAACAATGTCTACAGAGAGGCGTTCGTGTTTGAATGCGCAGACAGGAACCGTAAATTTTATTTGCCGAAAAAAGGGGATATGAAATTACAGTTTTTTCATGTCCGGGATTTGTGTAGATGCATCGATTCCATATTAAACAGCCATCCGTCAAACCATATTTTTAATGTAGGGAACGAGAAATGTGTCTCTATTCGGGAATGGGTGGAGCAATGTTATCATGCAGCAGGACACACAGCCGAGTATGAGGAAGTGTATCAGGATATTAATCAGAGAGAATACTTCAGCTTTTATGATTACGAGTATCGGCTTGATGTATCCAGGCAAAAAGAGTTGATAGAAGATACCATCTTATTGGAAGATGGGTTGAGAGAGTCCTACCTTTGGTATAGGGAGCATAAAGACGAAGTGAATCGAAAAGGATATATTGAGTACATAGACAGATGTTTTAAATGATTCTGCACCGATATTTATTCTTGAATTTATCCAAGGTATATTATGATTAAATAAAGGGAAGGCCAGAGAAGCGGCTGCCCCTCACAATAACATTAGCGTGTTACAAAGCAACAGCCGTCAGCTACTGGGAATAGTTGGCGGCTATTTTCTTTCGTCTGGAGAACTTTTATACCCTTCGAAGAATATATAAATCTTTCTTGCATATTATACCGTTGTAGCGGTATAATATATAAGAAGAGGAGATTTGCCATGTTAAAGGCATATTTAAGCGCACAAAACCTTTCCATATATAGTATTTCGAAGAGTAGTGGAATTCCGTACAGTACTTTAAACGATATTGTAAACTGTAAGGTTGAGATTGTTAATGTGAAGGCCGGGATATTATACACTCTTGCGGAAGCACTGGAAATTTCCATGGATACATTGTATGAAATGTGCAGAGATGATATCACGATTCGCTCAGAGCGCTATCATATAGATGGTTTTGTAAGTAAGAAGAATAAAAAGTATTATCTGTCTTTTCAATATGATCATAAAGAATACGAATACGAGCTATGTCCTATAAAGAAGGAGGCGTCGTTGTTTATATATAGTATTGCCTTGTGGGAGATGGAGAAGCATTTATTGGATTTTGAAATGGAGGCAGCATATGCTCTATGTACTAAAACGAAAAGATGAAGTGATAACGCTTATAGATTTTCTTGAGGATGGAAGTGTGTATAAATTTCATCAGGACTCAGTGAATCCGGAGCTGGCTCCTCTGCATAATCCTGATGATCATGATTGGCTGAGACAATGGTGGAAAAGACGGTCCGTTCCTATCAGTCAGGGAAATATAAGAAGTATGCTTGAGAAGAAGGGACTTCTTGGCCCCGAAGACTTTCTGTTGAAAAATCTGGGATTGTCATTGACGGATTGTTATTGGATATCACCGATGGATTCCGGCCTGACATGGAAAGATGTAAATTTATTTGTTAATGAATTTCATGGAGATATATTGATTAGTTCGGATCAAAATGAAAAAGAGGATAAAATACCGCACTATACTCCGAATGGTTCATTGCAGGGCAGTTTGGAAAAAAGCTGGACAATACTGAATGGAGAAAGAGGATTGCTGAAAGGGAACCGTGATCATTTTTCTTCAGAAAGCATTAATGAGGTGATTGCTTCTAAGCTGCATATGCTGCAGAATTTTGATGCCTATGCAGAATATAAACTGATTCAGATAAGCGGACGGGAGTATGATTATGGCTGTTATTCTAAACTTTTTACATCACAAAGCAAAGAACTGATATCGGCTTATGATGTTGTCATGTCGGAAAAACAATCTAATGATATTTCAACCTACGAGCATTTTATTCGGGTTTGCGGTAAGCATGGGATGGATATAGATATGCTTCGACAGTTTTTGGATTATATGATCTTGTCTGATTTTGTGTTATCTCAAAGGGATAGACATTTAGGCAATGTGTCAATATTAAGAGATGCTGACAGCCTGCAGTTTATCGCCCCTGCGCCCATTTATGACAGCGGTAAATGCCTGTTTGTTCAGGATAGTGTTCCAGTGAATGACAAGGAAATGCTCAGCATCAAAACAGAGAGTTTTGCCAGTGCTGAAATGAAAATGCTTAAGCTTGTAAGTGATCGAAGCTGTCTTGACGTGGCAAAGCTTCCCGCAAGGTCATATATTGAAGGATTATATGCGCTTGACTCTAAAATGGATGAGCATAGAATTACATTAATTGGAGAAGGGTACGAACGAAAAATAGATTTATTCAGAAGATTTCAACTTGGAGAGGATTTGAACAAGATTAAAATATCTGTTTCGGCAAGCCGGCCTGCGGTAATAGATACTAAGGATGTTGTTATCACTGAGGTGACAATATGACTGCAATTTGAGTACAAGTGGGAAAGCGAAAACTTTCCCCCTTGATTTTTATTTTCCCCATGCTATAATCTTTTCTAGGGGGATATAGCTCAGTTGGGAGAGCGATACGTTCGCAACGTATAGGTCACGAGTTCGAGTCTCGCTATCTCCACTTCGGAAGCATAGCTCAGCTGGGATGAGCGTTCGCCTCACACGCGAGAGGTCATGGGTTCGAGCCCCATTGCTTCCATTTCCAGGAAGAGAAGTCGGAATGACGATTACATTCCGGCTTCTCTTTTATGCGCAGGGAAATAAGGTTCTGTTCGATACATAGAATAGTGGAGGAAGGGTATGAAGACAAAGTACGGACAAACGATAAAAGAGTATTTTTTGATCACACTTGCAGTGATTCTTATGGACATCGGGGTCTATGTCTTTAAATTTCCGAATAACTTTTCTTTTGGAGGAGTTTCCGGTCTGGCGGTGGTGGCGACACATTTTGTGCCTTTTACGGCATCCCAGATCAACCTGCTTGTCAATATGATCCTTTTGGTGCTTGGCTTTTTGTTCCTGGGAAAGGGATTTGGTGTAAAGACGGCATATGTGACAATTGTGTCATCTTTATTGCTGAATGTTATGGAAGCGCTTCTTCCGATGAATGCGCCTCTTACGAACGAGACGACACTGGAATTATTGTACGCGATCTCCCTGCCTGCGCTTGCTTCTGCACTGCTTTTCTATGAAAATGCCTCCGGCGGCGGAACAGATATCATAGCCATGATCCTGAAAAAATATTCGACGATGGACATCTCGTCTGCGATCATGCTGGTAGATGCCGGCATCGTGGTGCTTGCCTGTTTTACCTTTGACATAAAGACGGGACTTTACTCTCTCTGTGGTCTGATGGCGAAAACGCTGGTGATCGATAAGGCTATCGAGCGCATGAAGCTGAACAAATATTTTACCATCATATGCAGCGATCCGGACCCGATCTGTGATTATATCATGAAGGAGTTACACCGGAGCGCCACGGTCTACAAGGCGGAGGGGGCGTATACGCACAAGGGAAAGGTAGTGATTCTCACGGTGATGGGTCCCAAGCAGGCGGTACTTCTGGAGCGTTATATCCAGTCGGTGGAGCCGGATGCTTTTCTGATGGTGACAAAGAGCAGTGAGATCATGGGAAATGGATTTAAGAGGGATATTTGACGATGGCGATGTATGTAAAAAATATGACGACGGGAAAGCCGGCGAAACTGCTTCTTGCGTTTTCATTTTCCCTGATGGCCGGCAATGTTTTTCAGCAGCTTTATGTGGTCGTGGACACCATGGTGGTGGGAAAATACCTGGGTGTGACCGCTCTTGCTGCGCTGGGGGCATCGGATTGGCTTAACTGGCTGATGCTGGGCGTGATTCAGGGGTTGACGCAGGGGTTTGGCATTCGGATGGCGCAGGACTTTGGCGCCGGCAGGACGGAAGATCTGAAAAAAAGTGTAGGGAGTGCGGCGGTGCTCTCTATGTTTTGTGCCGCTATACTGCTGGTGACAGGGCAGCTTGGGGCCAGGCCGATGCTCGTACTTTTACAGACGCCGCCGGAGATCATAGAGTATTCTCTGCTCTATCTGCGGATTTTGTTCGCGGGAGTGCCGATCGTGATGCTCTATAATCTTCTGGCCTGTATTCTGCGCTCCCTGGGAGACAGCCGGACACCGTTAAATGCCATGATCGTCGCCTCCGTCACCAATATTGTGCTGGATTATCTGTTTGTGCTGGGATTTGGATGGGGAATCGTGGGCGCGGCATCGGCTACGCTGATCGCTCAGGCGGTGTCCAGCGGATTCTGTTTCTTCTATATTATAAGGATATCCTTTTTAAAGATGGAACGGACGGATTTTCATCTGAGCAGAGATCTTACGGCACGGCTCTTTTTTCTGGGGCTGCCCATGGCTTTTCAGAATGCTGTCATCGCCATTGGCGGTATGATCGTCCAGTTTGCGGTAAACGGCTACGGCGTGATCTTTATTGCGGGCTTTACCGCGACCAATAAGCTCTATGGGCTTTTGGAGATCGCGGGAACTTCTTACGGTTATGCGATGGTAACTTATGTGGGACAGAATCTGGGCGCCGGACGGATGGACCGGATCCGCGCCGGGATGCGTGCGGCGATGGGGATCGCCATGGCTACTTCCGTCTTCATAGCGGTGTGTATGCTCGTATTTGGTAAATATCTCCTGGGACTCTTCATCTCGGGGACACCGGAGGTGGTGGAGCAGACCATGCAGATCGCCTATTTTTATCTGGCGGTCATGAGCTTTTCGCTGCCCATCCTCTATGTCATTCATGTGACGAGATCTGCGCTGCAGGGAATGGGCAATACGGTATTGCCCATGTTGTCGGGGGTGGCGGAGTTTGTGATGCGAACCCTGTCGGTGATTCTTCTGCCGATGTTTTTCGGGAGGGTAGGAATCTTCTTTGCGGAGACATCTGCCTGGGTGGGCGCGGATGTGGTGCTGGTGATCAGCTATTTCTCCGTAGCAAAGAGGCTGGAAATGAAAATG
>CAZUZZ010000019.1:0-14654 GCA_964625055.1 uncultured Bacteroides sp.
TCAGCATCTTACTCAGGGTGTATTTCGACTGTCCCGCCTCTCTTGCCTTCACATCAAAGTAGACCACATCGGAGGGAAAGCCCATGGTCGGGATCAGTCCCCGCAAAAACAGATTCGTCTCCTGATACTCCGACAGTGCGTCCAGCGCCTTCTTCGACATAAGCCGATAGTCCGCGTGATTTGTCATCACCCGACTGCCCAGCAGATGCATCAGATTGTAGTATGCCGTGGCTGTAGCCTTCTTAAACATCCCGTCGGAATGTCTGTCATTGCGCACGCCGTAAACCACCTCACAGCCCGCCATATAGCTTTCCAGAAAGAGATCCAGCGCCTCGATGTCCTGCTGCAGGTCCGCGTCGATCGTGACAACCACATCCGCATACGCTCTCGCTGTCATCATTCCGGCAAGGATCGCGCTCTGATGCCCGTAATTTCCCGCCAGACTCACCACCGCAAATCGCTTGTCCTTCGCCGCGATCTCGTGCAGAAGGCGCAGGGTATCGTCCTTACTCCCATCGTTCACAAACATAACCTTGGAGCCGGGTGCGATCTTGCCCTCCCGTTCCAGACGCGCTTCCTTCTCGCCCATGACGGCAGCGGATTTCTCCACCACTTCCTCCTCGTTATAGCAGGGCACTACCAGATATAAAATTGGAATTTCTCTCTTTGTATCAGCCATTTCTTTCCTCATTTCGGAAGGTTTATTTTACGTTATAGTAACCCCTGTACCATTCCACAAACTTCTCAAGCCCCTCCTGAATGGAGGTGGAGGGCTTAAAGTCATAATCCCGCATCAGATCGCTGACATCCGCATAGGTCTGATACACATCGCCCGGCTGCATGGGCAGATACTCCTTCTTCGCCTCCCTGCCCAGACACTTTTCCAGCGTCTCAATAAACTCCATCAGCTTGACCGGCTTATTATTGCCGATATTGTAGAGCTTATAGAGCGCCCCCTTCTGATTCTCGGCAGGCGGGTTACACAGAATGTTCTCTATCCCGCGGACGATATCGTCGATATAGGTAAAATCCCGGTACATATCGCCCTGATTATAGACCTGGATCGGCTCTCCCGCAAGAATCTTCTGGGTAAATTTATAATAGGCCATATCCGGTCTGCCAAAGGGTCCATAGACCGTAAAAAAACGCAGTCCCGTCACCGGAATCCGATAGAGCTTGCTGTAAGCATGGGCCATCAGCTCATTGGATTTCTTCGTGGCGGCATAGAGGCTCACCGGCTCATCCACCTTGTCCTCCGTGGAAAAAGGCACCTTGTCGTTACCGCCATAGACGGAGCTGGAGGAAGCATACACCAGATGCTCCACCGGGAAAAACCGACATCCCTCTAAAATTTGGAAAAATCCCATCATATTAGACTCCATATAGGCTGTGGGATTGTCGATACTGTAGCGGACACCCGCCTGCGCACCCAGATTTACCACGATCTGAGGTCTACACTCCTGAAAGATACGGAACACATCCGCCGCATCTGAAAGGTCTCCCTTCATAAAACTATAGTTGTCGTAGGTATCCAGGATCGCCAGACGATCCTCCTTCAGCTTCACATCGTAGTAGTCGTTCATATTGTCAAAGCCGATCACCTTGGCGCCCTGTTCCAGAAGCCGTTTTGACAGATGAAAGCCGATAAAGCCCACGCCCCCGGTGATCAGATATGTCTTAGAGGGATCAAACGCTCTCATAGTTCTTTCCTTTCCGCTGCTCATCGTCCGATACTGTAGTACTCGATGCCAGCCTCTCTCATCCGCTGCACATCATAGACATTTCGACCATCATATACAAGAGGGATCCGCATCCGTTCCTTAAAGGTCTCCGGGGACAGCCCACGAATCTGCTCCCACTCCGTAAAGACAAAACAGATATTTGCGTCCTGCAGCGCTTCCTCCGGCGTATCCACATAAGTGATGCTGCCTTTTCCGTTTTCCCCGGCAGGATAGACCTTTTGGAAATTCTGAGCCGCCACCGGATCATAGGCGATGATCTGCGCCCCGTTTTCCAGAAGCAGTTCCACATTGTCCAGAGACGGCGCTTCCCGCAGATCGTCGGTTCCGGGCTTAAATGCCAGTCCCAGCACCGCCACCTTCAACCCCCCGAAGGTGATCATGCGCTGGCAGGCCTTCTGGTAAAGTCGCGTTTTCTGGGATGCGTTCACATCCACCGCCGCCTCCACCGTCTTTAACTGATAGCCATACTGCCCGGCCAGATATTTGAGCGCTTTCGTGTCCTTGGGGAAGCAGCTGCCGCCATAGCCGATCCCGGCCTTCAGGAAATTCGCGCCGATCCTTGCATCGTAGCTCATTCCTTCCGCCACCGCATCGATATCCGCTCCCACCAGCTCACAGAGATTGGCGATATCGTTCATATAGGAGATCTTTAAAGCCAGGAAATCGTTGCTGGCATATTTGATCATCTCCGCCGACCGCCGGTTCACAGAGACAATGGGCAGACCGAAGGGCTCATAAATCTTTTTGAGAAGCGCCTCCGCCTCCCGGCTCTCCGTACCGATGATGATGCGGGCGGCGTGCAGCGTGTCACGCACCGCCGAACCCTGTGCCAGAAACTCCGGATTGGATGCCACCTCCACCTTCACATCCCTGACCAGAAAATCGTGGATGAACTGTTCCACCTTATCGTTGGTGCCCACCGGCACCGTGGATTTTACCACCACCAGACAATCCCGCTCCACGGACTCCGCGATCTGCCTCGACACCGTGGCGATATAGCTCAGATTGGCGGAGCCGTCCGGCTGCTCCGGCGTACCCACACCGATAAAGATCGCATCCTTATCCCGATAGGCCTGGGCATAATCCGTCGTATAATGGAGCCTGCCCGCGGCGTTGTTTTTCCGCATCAGCTCCTCCAGACCATCTTCATAAATGGGGCTAACGCCCGCCTCCATTCTCTTTACCTTGGCTTCATCCACATCCACACAGGTCACATCATGTCCCTTCTCCGCGAAGCAGACACCCGCCACCAGACCTACATATCCCGTTCCCGCTACTGCTATTTTCATCATTCTCTCCGTTCTTCTATAGTTTCTCTCTGCTCAAGAGTTTCTTTATTTTACGCACCGCCCGCTGCGCCAGGGTCGGTCCGTGATACCTTCTGGCCTTTTCCTCATCGAAGAGCCCGGCAAGATCGGGCTGTGCTTTCACATAGTCCCACCAGACCGCCCCCAGATTCGTATCATACCGTTTCCATGGCTTGTCTCCCGCGTAGTGCAGGATAGCCGGAGATTGCAGCGCCTCTTTGCACTCTTTCTCCGTATAAATGCCCTCCGCGGCAAACTGTCCGTAATCCCCCTCCCCCAGATAAGCCAGCCGGTTATATTTGGGGGGAAGATAGACGATCGCCCCCTGACAGGTAATATTCAGAATATCCTGATCCTGATAATAAAACTTCTCTCCTGCCAGCTCATTCCAGCGCGCCGCCAGATCCCGTCTTCTCACCTCGGCAAGGTTCAGCAGTGTAACGCCCGCGTTGATATAACCGCCTTTCATCGATGAAAGCAGATGCCAGTAGGGTCTGTCACTGTTCCACTCCCATTTCTCCGAGAGATTCACAGCTCCCTTCACCGCTGCCATCACGTTTCCATTCAGGGGCGTCTGCCATAAGGGCAAAAGGCTCTCCCGCACCAGCACATCCGCATCCATATAAAGGATCCGATCCACCTCAGGCAAAAGTCCGGGCAGCGCCAGCCGCAGATAAGTTCCGGCAGAGATATCCCGCACCTGGTATGATTTTGCAAAGGGATTCTCCACACAGTGCATCACAAGGGTCGAATCCTGATCCCTGCTGCTGATCACATGACCGAGCGGTTCTGCCACGATTCCCGCCGCCTCAGTACAGACGCAGTGAATCTCACAGTGCACCTCTTCCGACGCACAGGCATCTAGCAGAGAGGCCGCCGCCACCTGCACCTGGGCCACTAAATTTTCATCAAAACAGAATACTGCCCTTAGCATTTCCATAATTATCATTTTACCTTGATAGCCTGTAAAAAGCAAGCGATCCTCGATTGCCGCCCAGCAGCAATGATCCGTTATACATTATCGCCATGATGTAATATGTGCAAAAGCTTTTCCGCACAGGCCACATTGGAGAGTTTCTGCCGGTAGGCAAGGCAGTTCGCCACATACCTCTCATTTTCCGCAACAATTCTGACAAGTGTGTCAGCTGCCCAGTCATCCTCCACGATCCCCAGTTCCTCCCGTCTGATATAGGATGCGTTGTAGGGAACGGAGGTGGTCACCACCGGTGTGCCCAGGGCTATGCTCTCCACAATGGAGACCATATTGTTATCCTTTCTGGTGGAGACCAGGAGCGCTTTTGAGGACGCCACGACAGGAAGCAGCGTCTCATGAGAGAGTTTTCCCAGAAAAGCCACTTTTTCTTCCATTCCCAGCCTGTGAGTCAGTCTCTTAAGCGCCGCCTCCTCCTCTCCGGTGCCGATCACCTTCAATCGGTAGGAAAAATGATCTGCCTCCACGAAACCGGCAAAGGCCTCTATCGTATGGTCGATCTGTTTGCGGGGAATGAGCTGGGACACCACCACAAAACAGTCCTCCCGCTCTGCACCCGGCACAAACCTGTCCAGATCCACGCCGTGATCGATGGGCTCATCTTCCACTCCGGGCAGAAACTGCCCGATAAAGGCAGCCGCCTCCTCAGACCGAGGCGCCACCCGCGCCCGGCGCATCAGAAAACGTGCCACCAGATGATACCATAGCTTTGACGGAATCTTATGCAGCATATTGTTGTGCGCCGCCAGCTCGTGCCAGATGATCGTCTTTTCCGGGACAAGTCTTGCCGCCGTATAAGACCAGGTCGCAAAGACCTCACTTGTGACAATGATGTCATATTCCTGATGGCCTTTTAGATATCTGCGAAGCCCGGGCATATAGGGAAAGCACCGGGGCAGAAACAGCTTACGAAAAACGGTCCGAAACCAGAGGACCGGAAAGTCATACTGCTCCTTACGTGTAGGTCTGTAGTCCTCGGCAACGACCAGCGTCACCTCATGGCCCGCCCGCAAAAAACCAAGGCACAGCGTATAGATCATGGTATCTTTTATGGAATCCACCCTGGGAATCTCATTTGTCTCCGCAGTATATAAAATGGGATTGATCACCAGCACCTTACTCATCGTTTTCTCCCTGTTTTCCGCTCCGAGCCCTTTCTGCGCCCTCCCCCGTCAATTCAAGAAAGCTGTCCGCGATCCGGGAAACCGCCAGTTCCTCCTTCAGCTTCACCGCCTCCCGGCCAAACCTTTCAGCCAGTCCCGGCTCCTCCGCCAGCCGTCCCATGGCATACGCCAGCGCATCCGCGTCGCCCACAGGCACAAGGAACCCGTTCACGCCGTCCCTGATATACATCCGGGAACCGCCGATGGGACAGTCCGTGGCGATCACCGGCACTCCTAACGCCATGGCCTCCAGCATGGAATTGGAGATCCCCTCATAGTCCGAGGAGAGGACATACATGGCAGCCGTCCTGATATCGGAGAGGACACGATCGGAGAAGCCTTTAAACCTGACACAACTATCAATTCCAAGCCGGACTGCCGCTGCCTTGAGTTCCTCCTCCAGCTCTCCTTTTCCATAGAGCTCCAGCACATAGTCCTTATGTGTCTTCCTGAAGGAAGCAAAAGCCTCCAACAACAGCCGGTGATTTTTCTGGGCGCTCAGCCGTCCCACCGCCACAATACGCTTCTCCCGCTCCCCCTCACAGGGCGGTATTTCCAGTTCCAGCGGGTTGGGGATCACCACACTCTTTCCACGGATCCCCGGGGGAAAGCTTTCCACGGCGTCCTTCGTCTGGCAGACAACCACATCCGCCCGCCTGTAGGACAGATCCCGGATCCGCCTGTGATCATAGCGGTTGGGATCATTGCGCTCAGAGACCAGAAAAAAGTGTCTCTGTCCCAGAGCTGCCAACGCGGAAAACACTGCCCCCATCGCACTGAAGGACCATATCTGACAATTTTTATTGGCGCGGTAGAACTGCCGCATCCGAAGGAGCCTTCCAAGCCGTGCCGTGATGCTGCCGCCGGAGGGACCGCCCACACTCACCACCTCGATCCGGGGATCCAGCGGATAGGCTGTCTCCTGCCCCGCAAAAAGAAGGATCGCCACGGGAATCCCCCTGCCGCTGTATTCATTCGCCAAAAGCGCCACCACGCGCTCCGTGCCGCCGCCCGGCATATCCGGTATCACAAATACGATCTTTTCCATCATCCGGCATCTCTTTCTTGCAAAGAATCATTAAAAAAGCTACAATAACTATCAACAGAGCAAAGGAGCATAGCACACTATGTCCACACCCTTTTTAAGCATCATCGTTCCTGTATATAATGTAGAGTCCTACCTAGCCTGCTGTCTGGACAGCATTCTCGCCCAGACCTTCGCAGACTTCGAGGTTCTGCTCATAGACGATGGCTCCATCGACGCATCCGGCGCCATCTGTGACGATTATGCGAAAAAAGACAGCCGCATCCGGTGTTTTCACCAGGAAAACGGCGGTCATATGTCTGCCAGACAGGCAGGCTTTCGACAGGCATCGGGAAAATACGTCACCTTCGTGGACAGCGACGACTGGATCGATTCTGCCATGTATCAGACCATGTGCGCCGCCGCCGAAAAACATGACACAGATGTCATATGCTGTAATTACACCGCCGTCACGCCCGAGAAAGAGATCAAGCGCCTGGATTTTTGCACCCCCGGCTGCTACGACAAGCAGCGGCTGGAAAAAGAAATATATCCCCATATGCTTTTCGCCGGCGGCTTCTTTCACTACGGCATCTCGCCCAGCCTGTGCAACAAGCTGTTTCGCCGGAGCCTGTTTGAGAAGCATCTGTTTCAGGTGCCCCTGTCCCTCAAGCTGGGGGAAGACGGACTTGCCGTCTACAGCTGTCTTTTAGAGGCCTCCTCCGTCTGTTTTCTCCCGGAAGCCTTCTACTATTACAGGAGCAGTGCATCCTCCCTCACCCATACTATGGATCGCGGGCGGCTTACGGAAAACCGTCTGCTCTTTGCCACCTATGATAAACTGATCGATCTCGCCGCGTATCCCTCTATGGAAAAGCAGCTTTTATACTACTATGTCTATCAGTGTCTCCTGACCTTCCCATCCGTATTTCAAAACGCTCTGAAAGCCAGTCAGAATTTGAAAAAGGATTTCCTCTCCGAATGCCATTATCCGCCCATTCGGCGGGCTTTCCGCGCCGTCAAAATCGGCGACATCACCGGGCTTCACAACAAAGCCTACGTTTTCTGTATCCGCCACAGGCTCTACCGCCTGTTCCGGTTTTTCCTGATGCACTGATCAATAATCTTTCGCCCAATCGCCTCTCTGATAGAACTGATCGCCGGCGTCAATCCCCTGCAGATCGTCATTCAGGGCGATCGTCCGGTCAAAGAGATTGGTTCTGGTAAAGGCAATAAGCAGCAGAAAGAAGGCCAAAGCCGCCCCACACATAATCCCTTTCTTTTTCCTGACCTTTGGCTCCTCGACAGCCGTATCCTCTTTTTTCCCTATCCTCTGTATCGCAGCTTCTAAATATCGCATCCACTCCGCCATACCGCAGACCCCATAGGGAATGAGCAGAGTAAAATAAGGAATCGTGTAGGAAGCGCTGGATTCCCAGAACATATGGAAAAGAAACCCTCCCAGAAAGATCACCGCTCCCGTGAGCTCATAGAGATTCCCGCTGCGCCAGCGAAGCAGGATATACAGCAGGGCACATAGCAGGATCAGAGTCTGCATATCATTGAGCAGAATCGACAGATATACACTCCCCCTGCCTTCGATCAGGCTCTTTAACGACCTGGGTATCGTCACTGCTGTCTTTCTCCCTCTGGTGCGGTCCAGACAGATGAAGGTAGGGTCGTTCCACTGAAAGGCCGTTTTTCTGGCAAAAAAGGGAAGTCCCTCATCCAGAGGATTTTCTGACATTCTTGTCATAATCTTGTGAAGATCTTCCAGAGACGCCTTCGTGGTCTGCTCCGTGTCATAATGATTGTCCGTAAACACATTGCTGATATACCCGTTGTAGCCGCCCGGCCCAAGGGGCGCCTCCTGCAGTCCCATGACCACCCAGGAGAGCATGGCCTCTCCCTCCCCCGGTTCCTGTCCCGTAATCCGTTCCACAAGATGGTCGTTCACCTTTCCACAGACCACTACGCTCAGACCCATGCAGACTATAAAAAGAAGAGATACCACCCATTTTTGCCGGTGCTCCCCCTTCGTTAAAAGCAAAAGATCGATAGCGTCATAGACCAGAAAACAGGCGATGGCGATCAGATAGATCAGACAATTCATCTTGATCACAGTGGCCAGCCCCATGCAGAGGGAGGCCGCCGCGATATAGCGGTATCGTCTGGTAGAAAGATACCGCAGAGCAAAGCAGACCGCTCCCAGAGACAGTGCCATACCCGGCAAAATACCGTATAGATAGGTCACATAAAACGCCAACGGCGTCCACACAAGCAGGCTCAGATATACCGCCGGCTGCAGATCACGGAATTTGCCGCCGCCGGCTTCCTCCACATCCCCGCAAAACGGAAGCAGCTTCACCAACAGGCCATAGATCACTGCCAGACAGATCACATTCACCAGCTGAGGTCCGACATAATTTCCCTCACCAAACAGAAAACTCAGCAGATAAAAAAAGAGGATGATTCCTGACTGGAATGGATAGCGAAACAGATATCCCTCCTCCTGAAAGGCGGAAAAATCCCCCTGCCGCCACTGCATGGCGATCTCATACACCTTCGCCGGATCGGAGCCGGGGGAAAGCCGGGTCATGAGCACATAGACAGTCCCCACTGCCAGCGTGATGAGCGTAAAAAGCCAAAAGGTGCCTGCCGCAATGCGGACACGAGCCCTCTCCCAGCCCTTTCGCGCCAGAAAAAATATCGTCGAAAAAATCACAAACAAAAACAGATGCCGCAGAGGACTGTCCGCTATGTTGAGCGTTCTCTCCTGCTCGCTTCCGTCCTCCAAAAACAGCCTGCCCACAAAGCTGGTGCTGAAAACACTGTGTAAAAGCAGGAGAAACAGCGTTCCTGCAAGCATTATCCGGATCATGCCGTTTACGACCCGGTAAAACACATGATTCTGATCCATATCCTCTACCATTTCCTTCATTTTCCAGTACTGCTCTTATTCATTCTACCCTGTTTCCTCCTAAAATACAATATAAGCACAGCGTTCATTATACAATGTTTTGTTGTGCTTCTTACTCTCTTTCTTCTTTTCGTAGTTTCCTTTCTACAACTTTTTGTTGTGTGATAGCATTTAAAACAACGAAAGTGTCAATCATGATAATTATAGTAAACGACATAACTAATTTCTGCTCCCATCTCTTGCAAAAGCCATATATCTAAACTTTCGCAAGGCTGAAAGCGAAATTTTGAATGTCCTTAACTATAGAAGGGAGTCCTGTATCACCATGAAGGAGCTGCGTCGGATCATCAGAGATTTGCGGGAAGATAATGACATCAAGCAGAAGACAATCGCCGAATATCTGGGCGTATCACAGCAAACCTACTCCAACTACGAAAACGGCCATCGGGAAATTCCGATCTGGGCCGTGGTCAAGCTTTCAAAATATTATCAGGTCAGCACCGATTATCTGCTGGGTGCGGATTCCGGGTATCTTGGCAGCACCAACCTGAACGGAAAATATCTGGGTGATGTCACCATGCACGATGTAGTATTTGATCTTCAGAAATTAAACGCCAAAGACAGGCGCGATCTGTTGAAATACATCCGGTTTTTAAAGAACTCGGACTAAAAACAGCGGTCTTTCGGCCGCTGTTTTTTATTTCTACCACCACAGCTTTTTGGCCCCGATGGTATAGGTGATCGTCTTTTCCCCTCCGTAGTTTCCGATTCCCCGCAGAGTCACCTTCGCTTTTCCTTTCTTTGTATGGTTTGCATAAGTTTCTTGCTTTATCACATAATCCTCCCCGAGAACCAGTGGATCTGCCACTCCTTTCACAGTCAGGGTCAGATCCTCCGCCGTCAGGAAAACAGGACGGTCATTCTGATAAGTCTTTGCGCTTACCTTGACTTTCACCTTCGTAAAATCTGCCGCTACGATCCGATAAACCACAGAGCATTCCCCATCATTCTCTCCCTGATAAGCGCCTTTTCCCCGCGCCGTCACACGGATCGCAGTGCCTGCCCCGGGAATATCCTCCGCCTCTATCATATCTCCTGCATTCCGTGAAACCGTTTCTCCGCTCAGAAATTCCACTTCCGCATCTTCTTCATAGGTGTATTCCAGATTTTTATCGTAATCCCTTCCTGCTGCCAATGTCTTCCCATTCACATCCCGCAGCACTGCCGTCGTCTTATAAGCCCCTTTCTTCCTTCGATATACGATGTCCTTTGCCGTCATAGTAACCTTATCACTCATTCTGCCGTCCGTGATCGTAAAGGTTCCCGTGAGCTTCCCTTTAAAATTGCCTTTCCCGGTGATCGTAATGACCGGCAGCTTTTTCACTGCCATATCCTCCGTGGTTACGGCATTATTATTCTTATAGCTGATGCTGTAATCCTTACCCGGCGTAAGCGTCTGCCCATGAAAGGATAAGAGCACTGTAGGCTTCGTCCCGCCCTTCACATAGGACGCAGTGATCCCACTGATATCTGACAGCTCCCGCGGTTCCGAATCATCCTGGGTATAGCAGGCGAGCGTGATATCCTGCCCGTATCCCGTCTGCTCCGGCTTGAATGCATAGGGCAGGATCCGATAGGTCTTCTTCAACTGTCCGCTGTACGCATTGATCCCTTTAAAAATGATTGTGGCTGTCCCCGCCTTATTCGTCTTTGAATAGGAGACTATATAGTCCAATCCCTCTTCCAGAGTCTTTTCCCCGATGGTCAATACATAATCGCTTTGGTACACATCGCTCTCTGTGCCGGTATACTCCTTATTGACAAGCCCTGCCACCTTCGCCTTGGTGATGGCCGTCCCCACGATCTGATAGGTCACATTCCTGCTGCCGATATAGCCGCTGCCCTCCACCGCCGTGAGCGTGACCGTCGCCTTACCGATACTCTGATCATTGCTGTAGGTGACAGTATAATCCTCCCCTTCCACAAGGGGCTGCTTTTTATAGGTCACCTTCAGCGCTGCAGGCCTGATACCGCCCTCCTGCTCCATCCGCTCATTACTGTAAGTCTGCTTCGGAATCGCCGCTATACTGACCTTGCTGAGAAGCACTTCCCTGGTGATGTTTTCATTGACCGTGATTTTTCCGGTATAGCCTCCCTTTCCTGTGATCACGATGGGATAAACGCCCGCCGTCTGATACGCTCCCTTTCCCGTCACCGGGTAAGTCACCGTATAATCCGTATTCTTCACCAGCTTTTTCCCGTTCCGGTATACCGTCGGCGCGCTCTTAATGGCCTTGCCACTGTACGCCACATTGATATCGTCCGCTGTGATATCCGTATCCGTCAATGTTTTCGGTACAATACGGAAGGTCACCTTCTGTGTGCCGCTGTAATTGCCCTTTCCCTTAATCGTCACGGTCGGCACGGGCTTCCCGTCCAGATTGACATTCTTGTTATTCTGATAAGCCACCGTATAATCCCGGTTCAAAACCAGCTCAATCGGATCCCTGTCCCCATTTTCGTAGAAAACACTGTCATACACCTTCACCACCGGCTTGATCGCACTTCCGGTGTAGGTCTGATCTCCGATGGGAAGGACATAAAAACCGTTTCCCAGCTCTGCATAATATGGATACAGTGTAACGCTCTTTTCATGAACCCGCGTGTTCTCGTCGAACTTACTGCCCGTTCCGTCCTCGCCCGTATACCAGCCGATGAAAAGATGATCTTCAGAGCCTGCGCCCAGCGCTTTCTCCTTTGCTCGTATCGTCTCCTCGGATAACGTACCGCCATAATTTACACGCTCCGGGCTGTCTATCGCAGTCCATTTCCTCTTGCTATCATCCCATTTCATAAAAGTGACACTACAATTTTCCAGTATAACCTTGTAGGTCGCCTCATAGCCCTTTTCACAGCCTGCCGCCTTCGCCGTGATGACCGCCGTATTTTTCTTTGGATCTTCGCCGACCGCCGTCACTTTGCCGTTTTTCACTACAGCTACCTTTTCGTCCGAACTGCTCCAGATCACCTGCGTATCTGAGGTGGTATCCTTGGGCCAATACTCTGCCGACAGATTGATGCTCTGCCCCGCGAAAAGCGTAGTCTGCCCCTCAGAGTCCGTCTCCTGCGCGTTCCGGTTCGTCAGTGTCAGACGATAGATAGGAGCGCTGACAGACACCTTACAGACTGCCGCCTTGTTGCCAGCCTTGGAGGCTTTTGCGGTGATCGTCACTGTTCCCTGCGTGACTGCTTTCACCACTGCCTTGGTAGGATCTGCGGGATCCGCCTTGACCGTGGCGATCTTTGTGTTCGATGAGGTCCAGACAAGGGTTCTGTCCACCGTCGTGTCAGCCGGATCAAAGGATACCTGCAGCACGGCAGTATCGGTATTCTCCTCCACCTCCGTGGGACTGAATCCCGTCGTATCTTCCACCACGGTGTCGGGCCGACGCAGGCGAATCTCTGTTTTATCCAGGGAAATGCCCTGCAGCGGCACTTTCACGGTAACCTTACAGGATATCTCCACCTCCTGATAGGACGCCGTGATCACCGCATCGCCTTTATCCACTGCCGTGACCAGTCCATTTTCTACCGTCACCACAGAAGTATCGCTGCTCTTCCATACCGCCGTCTCACCCTCGCCCAGAGCAAAACCGTCTGCAGACAGGATCAACCGCTGTTCATCGCCCCGATTCATCGTCAAGCTGGTCTTATTCAGACTCAGCGTCGGATAATACTGTTCGTTCGGCATATTTTCATAGACCGGGATCTTGAACACAAAGGCGCTGTTTAAGGAGCCCGCATTACTATACATCTTCCTCGTGCTGGAAGACTCACTGGCAGGCGCCTGTATATTTTGCATATATTGATGATTGTACACGCCGTAAGGGCTGTTTTTGTCCACATTAAATTTTTCCAGATAAATGGTATCCTGGTATTTCAGAATATAATTATTCCCAATTGTGGCGGCGCCGCCCTCCAGAGATTTATAACGGGTATTCCACCCCTTACTTTTCGCATACTCCAGACCTTTTTTGATCTTCTCCGCCGTGGAGGAACCGTTGACGCCCACATTAAAATAATTATAATAACCCGCATATCCCGGGTAGGTGCCGGAGATCAGCCCGGAAGTGCCCTGTCCCTGCTCCTGATAAACGCGGGATGCCAGATGGATCGGGCTGAGCTTTCTGCTCTTGCCGATCTCATAAAACGCCCGAGCATAGGTTCTCCCTGCCGAATCATCTGAGAGCGTCCCTTTCATAAAGGTGCCGTTCAAGAATGTCTGCACTGCCGATTCGGTGTGATAAGAGCTGTTAAAGGTCAGCTGTTCAAACTGGAAAATATAAGTTTCCGTCAAAAAGTTGCGGGGATCCATATAATATGACACTGCCGGTTTGGTCGCATAATACCAGCCGCTCTCGCTGGGACAGGCATTTCCTACCCAGCCCTTGGAGGAATTACTGCTGGTCTTCTGGATCAGACTCTTATCTCCCATCTCCTTGGAAACTGCCGTATTAAAATCCAACCCCGTCTTCATGGGTACAAAGGTCCAGTTCGGATGCGCACTTTTCAGGCTTCTGAGCGCAGTCTGATAAGAGCCCGGAAAAGCGGAGACATCGGAAGTGTCCACCGCATAGAAAGAAACCATGGACTGTGCCGCCATGCCGTAGGCAGTGTCCTCATATGCATCCTCTCCCAATGCCAGAACCGGGAAAAGATACTCCTCCTCCCACGCAAGCCAATCCTCATCCGAGTAGGCCAGATAATAGCTCTGCACATATCCCGTGCCCTCAGCGCCGTCCAGCCAATACTGTACCCGATACCAGACGTCGTCCTCTGTGATCGTCACACCCTGAATATACAGGGTCTGTCCGATCTCCAGCGTCGCCACGACTGCACTGTCACTGTCGGCATGACCGCGTACATCGTAGCTGTCCGCATGATAAAGAAGCGCCATCAGCTGCTTTTCGGCAAGCAGCTCGTCAAAAGCCTCCTCCGCCTTTTTGATCAACGCCTGCCGTTCCCCATCCAGACTGTTTTCCGAGATAGTTTCCAACGTATTTTCAGAGATCGTATCCAGCGAATTCCCGGAAATCTGTTCCGGTTCCTCTACGCTGTCTTCCACCGGGTCATTTTCTTCCGGTTCCTCGTCTGAGTCGCTGTTCTCCTGCTCAGGCTCCTTTTCCTGCTCACCATCCGGATCGCCGCTCTCCTGATCAGGCTCTTTTTCCTGCTCGCCATCCGGATCACCGCTTTCCTGTTCGGTCTCCTCGTTCTGCTCATCTTCCGGATCGCCGCTCTCCTGATCGAATTCCTCTCCGCCGTTCTCTTCCCAGCCATCCTCCGGGAGGCCGCTCTCTGCCGCCACCTCCGGCTCTGCCGCCCACGCTGTCAAAGACGCATTCTCCAGACAGAGAGCAAGACAGAGCAGCAGCGCGAAGCCTCGTATGCCTCTTTTTCTTCGTCCGATTTTAAAGTATTCTATCCAAAACACAGTATTCCTCCCG
>CAZUZZ010000020.1:0-1599 GCA_964625055.1 uncultured Bacteroides sp.
ATAAAGGAGGGTTACAAAATGACAGCGGAGAAAATCAAGGAGATCGTGTCGCAGATGACACTGGAGGAGAAGGCATCCATGTGTTCCGGCGCGGATTTCTGGCACACGGAGGCGGTGGAGCGTCTGGGGATTCCTGCAAGTATGGTGTCTGACGGACCGCATGGACTGCGTAAGCAGGATCAGGAGGCGGATCATCTGGGCGTCAATGAGAGCATCAAGGCAGTATGCTTTCCGGCAGGATGCGGTACGGCGGCTTCCTTTAACAGAGAGCTTTTGCGCAAAATGGGCGAGACGTTGGGTGAGGAGTGTCAGGCCGAGGGCGTGAGCGTGATCCTGGGTCCTGCGGTGAACATTAAGAGATCTCCTCTCTGTGGGCGTAATTTCGAGTATTATTCTGAGGATCCTCTTGTAGCGAGCGAGATGGCAGGGGCATTGATCCACGGTGTACAGAGCAAGAATGTGGGCACCAGCATCAAGCATTTTCTGGCGAACAACCAGGAGACCAGACGAATGTCTGGAGATTCCCGTGTGGATGAGAGAACGCTCCGGGAAATATATTTGGCAGCTTTTGAGGGTGCGATTAAGAAGGAGAAGCCCTGGACGGTGATGTGTTCCTACAATAAGATCAATGGCACTTATGCGGCGGAAAATCATAAGTACCTGACAGAGGTTTTGCGGAAGGAATGGGGATTTGACGGCTATGTGATGAGCGATTGGGGCGCGGTCAACAGCCGGGTAAAGGATCTGCAGGCGGGACTGGATCTGGAGATGCCGGCCTCAAATGGCTCCAACGATAAGCTGATCGTGGGCGCAGTGCAGAGTGGTGAGCTGTCGGAAAAGGTATTGGATGCCGCGGTAGCGCGTATTTTAAATATCGTATTCCGCTATGAAGAGAATCGGGATAAAAACGCGGTGTTTGATAAAGATAAGGATCATGAGATGGCGAGGCAGGTGGCACATGAGACGATCGTGCTTCTGAAAAACGAGGGCGTGCTGCCGTTGTCCGATCAGGATGAGATTGCCTTCATCGGGAAATACGCAGAGAAACCCCGCTATCAGGGCGGCGGCAGTTCTCACATTAACAGTCATAAGATCACTTCCGCGCTGGAGGCAGTGAAGGGTGTGGCAAATGTGAGCTATGCGCAGGGCTTTGATGACAAGGAAGACAAGACGGATGAGAAGCTCCTTGCGGAGGCTGTCGAGGCAGCTAAAAAAGCGAAAGTAGCGGTTATTTTTGCAGGACTGCCGGATGCTTTTGAGTCGGAGGGCTTTGACAGAGAGCATATGGCGATGCCGAACTGCCAGAATGAGCTGATTTCCAAAGTGGCTGCAGTACAGCCTAATACGGTCGTTGTGCTGCACAATGGCTCGCCTGTGGAAATGCCTTGGGTGAATGAAGTCAAGGGTATCGTGGAGGCATATCTGGGCGGGCAGGCAGTGGGCGGTGCTGTCTGCGACATTCTGTTTGGCAGGGTGAATCCCAGCGCGAAGCTGCCGGAGACTTTTCCGTTAAAACTGGAGGATAATCCGTCCTATCTCTCCTACATCGGAGAAGGTGATATGGTGGAATACCGCGAGTGTATTTTCGTGGGATATCGC
>CAZUZZ010000020.1:1609-14618 GCA_964625055.1 uncultured Bacteroides sp.
TGCTGTTCCCCTTCGGGCATGGGCTTTCCTATACCACTTTTGAGTATTCTAATCTGCGCACGGATAAGGATTCCATGAAGGATACAGAGACTATGGAGGTATCTGTGGATATCAAGAACACCGGAAAGGTGGCAGGAAAAGAAGTGGTGCAGCTCTATGTGGCGGATCAGGAGAGCACGGTGATCCGGCCGATAAAAGAGCTGAAGGGCTTTGAGAAAGTGGAGCTTGCGCCCGGTGAGACGAAGACGGTGACTTTCCGATCATGGTAGGCGCGTCCTCCAAAGATATTAGATTGACTAAAGAAGACAGTGTGGAATCTACGGTGAAGCTGCCTTTCGTTTACACCACAGATACCACGATGGGTGATGTCAAAAAGGATCCGAGAGCATGGGAGATCGCGAAGGTACTGGAAAAGAAAGATCTCTTTGGCAGCGGGGATGAGGAAAGTGCGGCAAGCGAGGCAATCACCGGCGAGATGAATGAAGCCATGATGCGGTATATGCCTCTGCGCGGCCCTGTAAGCTTTGGGGACGGCAGTGTGACCATGGCGGACATACAGGCACTGGTAGACAAGATGAATGCGTTGGAGGATGAATAAGAGAGGGAGCGATAGTACCATGAAGCGGAAGAAAAAAAATGCAGCATATCGGTTCAAAAACGCTGTCAGATGCTTCCTTTGCATCCTGGTTATTTTCAGCTGTCTTGGCGGCAGAGCGGTCATTCGATCTGAGGCCAAGACAGGTGTTACTGAGAAAGAAGTTGTCGAGTTTGTCACAGCATATTATGAGGCGAATTCGCCGCAGGGGATTGACACATTGGCGGATTATGTGGCAGATCCGGAGAGTCTGGATTTTCAGGCGTCCCTGATAACCCTTCAAGTGGCTTTTGAACATGGTTTCACGGGGCTGGAGAATATTAGTGTCATCGTGTACCCGATGTCTGACGGAGAACACTGGGTTGTTCCGGTGAGCAGCGAATGGGCGATTCAGGGCTTTGACGTCAGGCTTCCCGGTTTGAAGGCAGAACTGGTGGGCAGGAATCCGAAAGGTGAGCTGCAGATTGAGACATACAACAATGATGCGGAATGGGATGAAGCATTGATCAAGGAGATGAGAGAGCTTTGCCTGTCGGATGAAGTCATAGACATGAACACGGAGATTGCCGTGAAATATAATGAGATTGTCGCAGATAATCTTGATATAGCGGAGTGGCTTCTGGATACCGGAAAGGAAGTCGATAAGGTGAAGGCAGAGGCAGTGAATCATGACCGTGAAGACGCTGACAAAGAAAACTCCGCCGGAAAAGGAAAACGCTACACGGTGAAAAAAGGAGACTGTCTCTGGGATATAGCGGAAACGCAGCTGGGAGACGGTATGCGCTGGAGCGGGATCTATGAGGCGAATAAAGCGTTGATCGGAGATGATCCGGATCTGCTCTATGTGGGAATTGAACTGGAACTGGAGAATTAAAAAGAGAGCGTCCAAAGTCATAAATGACTCGATGGACGCTCTTTTAATATTTTCTTTATTAGAATCGTAACGGCCTATTTCGTCTGAAGCGCCGCCTCCACAAATCCTTTGAAGAGAGGGTGAGGTCTGTTGGGGCGCGATTTCAATTCCGGGTGTGCCTGAGTCGCTACAAAGAAAGGATGCTCCGATAGTTCGCACATTTCTACGATACGGCCGTCCGGAGACAGTCCCACGAGGCGCATACCCTTCTCGGTGAGTACCGTGCGGTAATCGTTGTTGACTTCATAGCGGTGTCTGTGGCGTTCATGGATGGTCTCCTCGCCGTAGAGCGCATATGCTTTGGAAGTCTTGTCCAGCACACAGGGGTAAGAGCCTAAACGGAGTGTGCCGCCGATATCCTCCACGCCGTTCTGATCGGGCATCAGCGCGATTACGGGATGGGTGGTGGACGGAGCCAGCTCGATACTGTGGGCGTCGTTGTAGCCGATCACATTTCTCGCAAACTCTACGATGGCAAGCTGCATACCCAGACAGAGCCCCAGGAAGGGAATCTTGTGTTCTCTTGCGTAGGTGATGGCTTCAATCTTGCCTTCAATGCCGCGGTCACCGAAACCGCCGGGCACCAGAATACCGTTCACACCTTCCAGAATGGATGCCGCATTCTCTTTCGTGACAGTTTCCGAGTCCACCCATTTAATATCTACCACACAGTGATGAGAAATGCCGCCGTGTTTTAAGGCTTCTACCACACTGATGTAAGCGTCATGGAGCTGCGTATATTTTCCGACAAGAGCGATCGTAACAGAATCGGTGGGTGTCCGCAGAGACTCTACCATAGCAGTCCAGTCAGTCAGATCAGGTTCCGGGCAGTCCAGCTTCAGGCATTCGCAGGCCACCTGTGCCAGATGCTCTTTTTCCATGGCCAGTGGCGCTTCGTATAAATGCTCCACATCCAGATTTTGTAAAACACGGTTGTTCGGTACATTACAGAACAGCGCGATCTTGTCTTTGATACCCTGATCCAGCGGGTGCTCGCTGCGGCAGACAATGATGTCGGGCTGGAGTCCCATGCCCTGAAGCTCCTTGACGCTGGCCTGGGTGGGTTTGGTCTTCAATTCCTGAGAGGCACTCAAATAAGGGATCAGCGTAACGTGGATCAGAATCGCATTCTCCCGGCCTACCTCGTGCTGGAACTGACGGATAGACTCTAAAAAGGGCTGACTCTCGATATCGCCGACTGTGCCGCCCACCTCGATGATGGCGATGCGGGTCTCCTGATCGGTAAAATTGCGATAAAATCTGCTTTTTATCTCATTTGTGATATGAGGAATGACCTGAACTGTGCCGCCGCCGTAATCACCGCGCCGTTCCTTCTGCAACACGGACCAGTATACCTTGCCGGTGGTCACATTTGAATTTTTATCCAGATTTTCGTCGATGAAACGCTCGTAGTGTCCCAGATCCAGGTCTGTCTCGGTACCGTCCTCCGTGACAAACACCTCGCCGTGCTGGATCGGATTCATGGTTCCCGGATCGATATTGATATAGGGGTCAAACTTCTGCATGGTCACCTTATAACCGCGCGCCTTTAAAAGTCTTCCCAGAGATGCGGCGGTAATTCCCTTGCCGAGTCCCGATACAACGCCGCCTGTGACGAATACGTATTTTACTGCCATTTGTCTGTTCCTTTCTTTTGAAAAAATGATAACTATTCAGAGCCTATTCGCAAAACCGCATCTTCGATGCTCATTTTTGCTCATTATGGCTTCTCGCCATATAGATTTATACAAACAGTCTTTACCAAACAAGCTTGCACAGACTGCTTGTATAAATCTGCATGGCTCTGAATAGTTATAAACATTATAGAAAAAAATGGCTGGAAAATCTATACCAAAAAAGAAAATAACGGAAAAAAAGGGGAAAAACTTTATAATACTTTAATATATGTGTCTACAAATTCATAATTCTCTTATTGATTTATCATGGTATCAATTATAATATAAGTAGTGTGATCAATACGAATCATATATACAGTACAGGAAAGTGAGGATGCCTCATGGCAGATAATGTTAATCAATATGATAACGGCGGTGGTCCGGGTCCCGGCGGCCCCGGTAATAATGGAGGACAGGGAGGTCCGGGGCGACCGGGAGGCTCCGGCAATGGCGATCCGCGTAAGCAGAGTCTTATCATGCTTGTGGTGGCGGCTCTGATCACGCTGCTTTGTATCAGCGCGTTTATGAAGATGATGACGGGCGCGACCAATCAGGAGATCTCTTATAATGAATTTATCCAGATGGTGGAGAGCGGAAAGGTAAAAAAAGTTCAGGTAGGCTCTGACCGCATCACGATCTACCCTAAGACAGAGCAGAAGGGAAACTCTATTCTCTACAGCTATGGTATGGGTGTGACCACTTACTATACGGGCAAGATGGAAGATGACGATACGCTGGCGCTGAGACTTTTAGAGCACAATGTGGAGATGAAGAAAGAAGTCTCCGACAGCTCCAGTGTGATCATGACAGTTTTGCTGTATTATATTCTGCCCGTGCTTTTGATGTGGGGACTTTTAAGTCTGCTCTTTCGGCGTATGGGCGGCAAGGGTGGTCCCATGGGTGTGGGAAAGAGTACCGCGAAAGCTTATGTGCAGAAGGAGACGGGCATCACCTTCAAGGATGTGGCCGGGGAGGATGAGGCGAAGGAATCTCTGGTAGAGGTGGTTGATTTTCTGCACAACCCGGGTAAGTATTCTAAGATCGGTGCAAGACTCCCCAAAGGTGCGCTCTTGGTAGGGCCTCCCGGTACAGGTAAGACCCTTCTGGCGAAAGCGGTGGCGGGCGAAGCGCACGTACCGTTCTTCTCCTTGTCGGGTTCTGATTTTATTGAATTGTATGTAGGTGTGGGAGCATCCCGTGTACGTGATCTGTTTAAGGAAGCGGAAAAGAATGCGCCCTGTATTGTGTTTATAGATGAGATCGACGCCATCGGCAGAAGCCGAGACTCCAAATACGGCGGTAACGAGGAGCGGGAGCAGACACTGAATCAGCTTCTCTCCGAGATGGATGGCTTTGACGGGAAAAAAGGAATCATCATTCTGGCGGCAACTAACAGGCCGGAGATTTTGGATAAGGCGCTGCTTCGACCGGGACGGTTTGACAGACGGATCATCGTAGATAAGCCGGATCTGAAAGGCCGTGTAGAGATTTTGCAGGTGCACGCCAAGGACGTGCTCATGGATGATACGGTGGATCTAAATGAGATCGCGCTGGCGACTTCCGGAGCCGTGGGCTCTGATCTGGCTAATATGATCAACGAGGCGGCTATCAATGCCGTGAAGATGGGCAGAGAGTATGTGAGCCAGAAGGATCTTTTTGATGCGGTGGAGCAGGTGCTCGTGGGCAAGGAGAAGAAAGACCGTGTCATGAGCAAAGAGGAGCGCAAGATCGTCTCTTATCATGAGGTGGGTCATGCGCTGGTGAGCGCCTTGCAGAAAAATTCCGAGCCGGTGCAGAAGATTACCATTGTGCCCCGTACAATGGGAGCGCTTGGCTATGTCATGCACGTGCCGGAGGAAGAGAAGTATCTGGATACCGAGGCGGAGCTGCGAGACAGGCTGGTAAGTCTGTTGGCCGGACGTGCGGCGGAAGAAATTGTCTTTGATACCGTTACAACGGGTGCGGCGAATGATATCGAGCAGGCTACAAGCATTGCCCGCAATATGATCACACGTTTCGGTATGAGTAAGAAGTTCGGCCTGATGGGACTCGCCACAGTGGAAAGCCAGTATCTGGACGGCAGAGCGTCCCTGACCTGTTCTGATGTGACGGCAGCGGATATCGATACAGAAGTGATGAAGGCGCTCCACGAGAGCTATAAGAAGGCGAAAAAGCTTCTGAAGGAAAACCGCGCGATCATGGACAAGCTGGCGGCTCACCTGATCGAGAAGGAGACCATCACAGGCAAGGAATTTATGAAGATCTACCGCAAGGAGAAAGGGATTCCCGAGCCTGAGGAGGAAGAAGAAAAGACGGCTGGTGAAGAGCCGAAGCAGTCACAGGAGCAAGCGGCTGATGCGGCAATGAAACCGCAGGAACAGCAGCAAGCTCCCACGCCCGTCGCTATGCAGGAGCAGCAGCAAGTTCCCATGCCCGCCGGTATGCAGGAGTGGCAGCAGGCTCCTACGCCTATGCAAGGGCAGGGAATGCCCGTCGGTGCACAGGAAACGCCGGCAGACGAGCAAGGACCATCCGGGCAGCAGGCGCCGCCCGTCAATCGGGGGCTGTTCTCACAGGCGCCCGATCCGCAGCATCCCGCGGATGAAAAATAATCATGGAGAAAGACTGTAAGGCAGAGCCCCTGTGGGCTTTGCCTTATTTTGCTTATATGATATAATAACCGCAAAAGAAAAACCGAGGATACCGTATGTTCAATTTTGACGAGGAATTAAAAAAGCTGCCCAATGCACCGGGCGTATATCTGATGCACGACGATAAAGACACGATCATTTATGTGGGCAAGGCGGTCAATCTGCATAATCGGGTGCGCTCCTATTTTCGGAAGATCGTGGGGCGGGGACCCCAGATCGACAAGATGGTGCAGCAGATCGCGCGGTTTGAATATATTGTGACGGATTCGGAACTGGAAGCGCTGGTTCTGGAGAATAACTTGATCAAGGAATACAGCCCGAAATATAACACGATGTTGAAGGACGATAAGACCTATCCCTATATCAAGGTGACGATGGGGGAGGAGTATCCGCGCATTTTGCTGTCCCGTGAGATGAAAAAGGATAAGTCGAAATATTTTGGACCCTACACCAGTGCGGCGGCAGTGAAGGATACCATAGATCTGCTGAATAAGCTTTATCAGCTTAAGACCTGTAACCGAAGGCTGCCCAGAGATATCGGGCTGGAGCGTCCCTGCCTGAACTATCATATCAAGCAGTGCGCCGCGCCCTGTCAGGCCTATATCAGTAAAGAAGCCTATCGGGAGCGGGTCGAGGAGGCGCTTGATTTTCTGAACGGAAACTATAAGCCCATGCTCCGGGAATTGGAGCAAAAAATGACAGAAGCGTCAGAAAAAATGGAGTTTGAGGAGGCAGCGGGCTATCGGGATCTTTATAACAGCGTCAAGAGTGTGGCGCAGAAACAGAAGATCACGGATTCAGATGGAGAGGATAAAGATATCATCGCCATGGCGGGAGACGAACGGGATGCGGTGGTACAGGTGTTTTTTGTGCGCGATGGGAAGCTGATCGGCAGAGATCATTTTTATATGACCCATGTGGAGGGATGCGAGCGCGCCCAGATCCTTCTCGATTTTGTGAAACAGTTTTATGCGGGGACCCCTTATATTCCCAGAGAGCTGATGCTGCAGGAGGAGATCGCGGATATTGAGATTTTGGAGAAATGGCTTACTGCCAGAAAGGGCAGCAGGGTTTATCTGCGGATACCGAAAAAAGGCGCGAAGGAGAAGCTGGTGGAGCTGGCGGCACAGAATGCCAGGCTGATCTTAAGCCAGGACAGGGAGCGCATTCGTAGGGAAGAGGGGCGTACCATCGGCGCCATGAAGGAGATCGCAGCGCTGCTGGATCTGGAGGATGTAAGCCGTATGGAGGCGTTCGATATTTCCAATATAAGCGGATTTGCCAATGTAGGCTCCATGGTGGTCTTTGAGAAGGGCAAGGCGAAGCGCAGTGATTACCGCAAGTTCCGGATTCAGTCTGTATCCGGTCCGGATGACTATGCCTGCATGAGAGAGGTGCTGACCAGAAGATTTCTCCATGGCATGGAGGAGAAGGAGGAGCTGGACCGCCGGGAGGTGGATCACGCCTTCGGCAGTTTTACAAAATTTCCTGACCTGCTCTTGATGGACGGCGGCAAGGGTCAGGTGAATATCGCGCTGCAGGTGTTGGAGGAATTACATCTGGATATTCCGGTCTGTGGCATGGTGAAGGATGACAACCACCGTACCAGAGGTCTGTATTATCAGAATGTGGAGATTCCCATTGATACCCGTTCGGAGGGCTTTAAGCTGGTGACCAGGATCCAGGATGAAGCGCATCGTTTCGCCATTGAATATCACAGGTCGCTGCGCTCCAAGGCACAGGTAAAATCGGTGCTTGACGAGATCCCCGGCGTGGGTCCCGCGAGACGTAAGGCGCTGATGCGGCATTTCGGCTCCATTCAGGAGATCAGGGAAGCGTCGGTGGAAAAGCTGTGTGAAGTGCCTGAGATTCCGGAGCATATCGGAAAGCAGATCTATGATTTTTTCCGGGAAGCAAACTTTTCAGCATCACAGAATAATGCTATACTATAAATATAGTTAAAATTTAGAGAAAGGATACGAATGAGGAAAGGATAGTGAGTTGTAAATGAAAGCGATACTGGTGGATGATGATATTAGCTTCTGCGAGATCTTTCAGGCGCGTTTACAGGATAACGCTGAGAAGCTGGGGATCGCGATAGAATGTGACGTCTGCCATAATTCGGAGGAAGTTTTACAACGAAATGTTGTATACGATGTCTATTTTCTGGACATTGAGATGAGCGGGATGAATGGTCTGGAACTCGCCGCAAAGCTGCGCGCCTGCTTCGTCAAAGCGGAGATTATTTTTCTCAGTTTTTATGAACAATATGTGTGGCGGGCATTTGACGTAAGGCCGAGAGCATTTATCAGGAAGGCGCAGATGGATAAGGATCTGCCGGATGCTCTGGGAGTGCTGATAGAGCAGGACTGGAAAAGAAATGCAGTGGTAGAGATTTCGTGTAAGGGGAATCAGATCGATAAGATAAAGCCGATGGAGATTCTCTTTTGCATGAGTGAGGAACACTATGTCCGTTTTGTGCGGGAGGATGGGCAGAGTAAATTATATCGTATGAAGCTTGATCGGGTAGAAGAAATGTTGTCAAAATATCATTTCATAAGGACACATTCCAGATATTTGATCAATTCGGAATACATACACGAGATATCTTCGGACCAGATCGTTCTCGCCAATGGACAGAAAATTCCTATTAGCCGTGCCTACAGACGAAAAATTCATATGACAATTATGAATTTGAGAGAACAGAAGGAGGAGGCGCGTAGTGGGTGAAAGTCTGGCGAGTCTTTTTGAATCCGTTCTATTTTCTATATTTCTGGTACTTTTTCTAGGGCCTAAGAAAGGGAGAAAAGAGCTTTTCTTAGGCATTATTTTAACATCGGGATTGTTATTTCTGAATATTTCTCTTCATGATTGGCACAATGCCTATAATACTTACATATTTGTGGATTTAGTGATTACTATATTCTTTTGGAAAGTCTTTTTAAAGGGTTCTTTGGAAAATTTTTTACTTGGATTTGCCCTATATTATTTTGGTATATATTTCAGTAGTTATCTTCCAACGCTTTTTCTTTCTTTTATGGGGCCGAGCATATTTTGGGGATTTCAATCAATTGGCACAGCCTATAGGGCCGGACTTCTTGCGTTTACTAAAATACTGTTGTTATCCTATGCGATTGTCATTATATATTTTCGAGATAAATTTCGGCTTCATAAACAGGGGATTTCTACGATGTGTTATAGTATTTTGCCAACCTTTGTTTTGGCCTTTTTTATTTTATTAACAAATACGCTTGATGAGTTATACAAAATGGAACCGGTGTTTGGTATGAAAGTGAACGGTATTATGGCCGGCGTACATTGTATCGTGATCGTGGTTATTTATTTGGCGTTCCGTGCGGTCAGAACTGCCGGAAAGGAGTATGATATGGAAAAACTGCAATATATGTTATATGTACAAAGAGAATCTTTGGAGAAGTTTATTGAGCAGGAACGGGAATTGTATCGATTACGGCACGAGTTGGAACACAAGCTTTTTACCGTGCAGTATTTATTTGAAAAGAATCGAAAGGAAGAGGGATTTTGTGTCCTGAAGCAGATGATTGTTGAGCTGTGTGGCGACGCAAAGAATATTTCGGTTTCCCAGAATATTGTGGAGACGGTCATTGCAAATATCGAAAAGAAATACGAAGCGGAGGAAATTCAGATAGAAAAAGAGATCCTGTTTTCGGACGAGACGATCATGGAGCTGGTTGATTTATGTATTTTGCTGGGCGATCTGTTGGATAATGCCATGGAAGCCGCCGCGGAAAGCGAGGAGAGACACGTAAAGATCAGTGTCAGCGAGGAGTTTAACTGTCTTTATCTGAAAATCGCCAACACCTTTTCAGAAGAGAAGAGTGACGTCAAGAACTTTGTATCGATGAAAGAACCGGGCCGACATGGATTCGGCATGAGGAATATCCGGGAGATCGTAAGGCGGTATGGAGGAGAGCTTATCGTTTATGATGAAGGAAAGTGGTTTTATACGGATGTGATCATTTATGGTCAAAAATGACAAATTGTAGTCAAAAATGACAAACCATTTTCTTTTGCCGTAAGGAGATGCTAAAGTGAAAATGGAATACGCAAAGTAGTCGAATGTGCTGTTGAATTGGAGGAATGATTCGGTTTGAGCCTGAGTATTAGACTGTCTCATTTTCTTGCCGATTTTTTTGCCGCAAAGGGCTGGATCGAGGAAGATGGGAAAATCGCATATGTGGTGGGGCTGGATGTTATTTTTTCTACTCTGACCGATTGGATGGCGGTAGGGGTACTTGGCCTGATGAGGGGCAGATTTCTGGAGGCAGTTGTCTATCTGTTATTTGTTTTGACTGTCCGCAGATATTCGGGAGGCTATCATGCCCCGACCCGGGCGGGCTGCTTTGCTGTTTTTACAGGGGCCTATCTGCTGGGGGATATCGCTGCCTTAGAGATTTATAGAAATTGCAGCGAGGCGTTTTTGATAGGGTACGGACTATGTTGTATGGCGGTGGGAGAACTGGTTTTTTACCTTTTTGCGCCCATTCCGAACGACCGAAAAAAATATACAGAGGGATGGCTGGCAGGGGCGAAGAAGAAGGCGTTCCTGTGCTTGAATGTATGGTATTGTCTTGCCGTGTGTCTGAGGGCCTTTGGTTCTGAATTATCAGGACAGATCATCATGGCAAGTAATATAGTAGTTTTACTGATCCTAATAAAGAAAAGGAGGGAAGGAACATGAAAAATCGCGTGTTGACGAGTGTGTTGAACGGAATTTTTGCAGCCGGGATGTCTACGGTAAATTCCATATCCAGGTTTGATTTTTACGAGCCTGAGGAAGATGTGCAGCTCGCAAAGTGGGCAGAGAAGCAGCAGGAAGAGAACTAAGCAAGAGGAGCGATGATACATCTACGGATCACCGTTGATGTATGATATGCTGCTCAGTGTGCCGGAAGCGGCAAAAAGGGGAATTTTACATCATAGATGTAAAAGAGGAGAGCCACTGTCTCAGACGGCGGCTCTCTTTTTTACGGGTCAGGAAACGTGGATACCGATTATTGCACACGGGTTTTTTGTATGATATTATGAATAGAAGAAAAACTATAGGAGGGGGCAAGGAGAGGGTTATGGCGAGTATCCATCTGACTAAGGTAATCGAGAAATTTAAGTGGGAGAATCTGACGCCGGAGATCGATATTTCCAAGATCAAGGTGATGCAGCCGGATATCAACAGACCCGCACTGCAGCTGGCGGGTTATTTTGAGCACTTTGAGACGACGCGTTTACAGATCGTGGGATTTGTAGAGTATTCTTACATGAATGGTCTGGATGAAGAGAGACAGCGGGAAATCTTTGAAAAGCTTTTGAACAATCCTCTGCCGGGCATCCTGTTTTGCAGAGACCTGAATCCGAACCCTATTTTCCGGGAGATCGCGGTCAAATATGGCGTGCCGCTTCTCATGAGTAAAAAGGCCACTTCGGCCTGCACGGCGGAGGTGATCAGATGGCTGAATGTGAAGCTTGCGCCCTGTATCTCAGTACACGGCGTGCTGGTGGATGTTTATGGCGAGGGTGTGCTGATCACGGGTGAGAGCGGAATCGGAAAATCTGAGGCGGCGCTGGAACTGATCAAGAGAGGCCACCGACTGGTGACAGACGATGTGGTGGAGATCCGTCGGGTGAGCGAGGATACGCTGATCGGTACCGCACCGGATATTACCAAGCATTTCATTGAGCTGAGAGGTATCGGTATAATAGATGTAAAGGCTTTGTTCGGCGCCTCCAGTGTCAGAGAGACCCAGAACATAGATCTGGTCATTCGTCTGGAGGACTGGGACAAGGACAAGGAGTATGACCGTCTGGGTCTTGAGGAGGAGTATACAGAGTATCTGGGCAATCGGGTAGTCTGCCACAACATTCCGATCAGACCGGGCCGTAATCTGGCTATCATCTGTGAGTCTGCGGCAGTAAATCACAGACAGAAGAAGATGGGCTATAATGCTGCGCAGGAGCTTTATAAGCGTGTACAGAATTCTCTGGCGCGCGGCAGAGATGAGGATGAAGATTGATCATACAAAAGATAGATTAAGAAAAGAGAGGGAGATTTGATGGCTAATTATATTTTTGGAGTAGACGTGGGCGGCACGACCGTTAAGATGGGATTATTCGACAAGGATGGCAATGTAGTGGAAAAATGGGAGATTCCTACCAGAACGGAGAATCATGGAGAAAACATTCTCCCCGATATCGCAGGGAGTATTCAGGACAAGATGTCTGAGAAGGGCATCGCAAAGGATGATGTGATCGGCGTCGGTGTCGGTGTGCCGGGTCCCGTGGACAGAGACGGTATTGTACATCGGGCGGTTAATCTGGGCTGGGCAGAGCTGGATCTGAAAAAAGAGCTTACTGCACTTCTTAATGGTATGCGCGTGGAGGGCGGTAACGACGCTAACGTGGCTGCGCTTGGTGAGATGTGGAAGGGCGGCGGCCAGGGTCATCAGAATCTGGTGGCGGTCACTCTGGGAACAGGTGTCGGCGGCGGCATTATCATAAACGGAGAGATCATGACGGGCGCAACCGGTGCGGGTGGCGAGATCGGACATATTCATGTGGAGGACGAGGAGACGGAGGCCTGCGGCTGCGGGAATTTTGGCTGTCTTGAGGAATATGCCTCTGCCACAGGTATCACCAGACTGGCGAACCGCGCGCTGAAGGCCAGTGACAAGGACAGCGTTCTGCGAAACGGAGAGGTTTCTGCCAAGACTGTGTTCGATGCGGTAAAAGCAGGGGATGAGCTGGCGATCGAGATTGCGAAACAGTTTGGAGATTACTTAGGAAAAGGACTGGGTGTGATCGCGGGTATCATCAATCCGGAAATCTTTGTGATCGGCGGCGGCGTGTCTAAGGCGGGAGAGGTGCTCTTCGATTATATCAAGCCCTCCTTTGAGAAGACGGCTTTTCATGGCAGCAGGGGCGCAATCTTTGCGCTGGCGACTCTGGGAAATGATGCGGGTATCTATGGAGCTGCACGTATGCTGCTCTAGCCGATTGAGCTGCGCTCAATCTCGAGATTCGCTTCGCGAACTCGGTTGCGAATGAGCACGGCGAATAAGCGGATATAATATATTATATAATAAAGAGAAACGAGAGAGTGTAAATTTTGAGTGGAGCAATGTATGAATATATCAGGACGATC
>CAZUZZ010000021.1:0-5274 GCA_964625055.1 uncultured Bacteroides sp.
TCCGCACGTCCACACCACGCTTCGCAGCCAGCTTCATGGCCGTGATCATCTCGTTGTCCGTGACCAGATAGGGCGTATAAATATACACATATTTTTTTGCATGACCCAGTATATTCAGATAGACATTCTCCCCAACGATCTCATCATCAAAGGGGGTATCCATATAAGGCTGTACATAACCGTTCTCCGGAAGCTGTTTTTCAAAATGATAGCGATATCTGCTATAATCCTCCTCCGTGTAGCGGGACATATTCCACATCTGCAGAAACATCACCGTAAAATTCCAGACAGCCTTTCCCTCGATCCGGATCCCCGCGTCCTTCCAGTGCTCTCCGTAGGGATGCTTGTAATTGATATATTCATCGGCCATATTAATGCCGCCGGTATAGCCGGTTTTGCCGTCGATGACCACGATCTTCCGGTGATCCCGGTTATTTAACACCAGAGACATAAAGGGCACCAACCGGTTAAAGGCCACGCACTTGATCCCTCTTTTTTCAAGGCTCCTGTCATAATTCTTGGGTAGCAGGAATACGCTTCCCACGTCGTCATAGATCAGGCGTACCTCCACGCCCTCCTTTGCCTTGCGCTCTAAAATGGCAAGCACCGCATTCCACATTTCACCCTCTCCCAGAATAAAGTACTCCAGAAAGATAAAATGCTCCGCCTTTTCCAAATCTTTCAAAAGGCTCTCCCAGTAAGGCAGGCCGTCCGGGAAATAGACCGAATCGGTACCGTCCCATACCGGTGTCACCGCATAATCGTATATATAGCTGCTCTGGTTGGCCACTGTCAGATCTTTTTCCCGCAGTGCCTGCAGAACGTTCTCCTCCTGCACCAGGCTCTTTTTCACCAGCTTGTCCGTCCGCTCCATGCTGTCCCGCAGTTTTTTTGGCACGATTATATGCCCAAAAAACAGATACATCACCCCGCCAAAGAGCGGAAAAGTCAGGATTGGAACGACCCATGCCAGTTTCACCGCCGGATTGTTCGGTCGCCATATAATATATATCACCGCCCAAAGGGTGATAAAACGGAGCACAAAGGCAAACCATATATAGTAGTTTCCCCACTGCAGAAGGGTAACCAGAAAAAAAACCACCTGCAGCAACACCAGAAGCGCCGTGATCACCACTCGGTTTAACGCCCGCTGTAACAACTTTCTCATTTCAAGAATCCCTTCACGATCTGTTCTTCCGCTTCCTTCTCCGTAAGCCCTAACGTCATAAGCTTGATCAACTGCTCCCCTGCGATCTTTCCGATGGCCGCCTCGTGGATCAGGTTCGCATCGATATGGTTGGCCGTCAGCTCAGGAATCGCACTGACGCTGGCCCGATCCATAATAATGGCGTCACACTCGCTATGCCCCTGGCAGCTTGCATTGCCCACGATCCGGCTCCTGAAAAGCTGGCTGGAATCATCCTTCGCCACAGACCGGGAGATCAGATTCACGCTGGATCCAGCTCCCGCCATATCTACGGTAAAGTCCGTCTCGGCGTGCTGCTTCCCGTGGGTCATGATCTTTTCCTTGATCACAAGAGAAGCTTCCTCCGCCACCTGTGCCCTGGTCACTCTGCTGGTGGAATCTATCCCCTTGATCTGCACCGTCTCCATCTCTAAAGACGCGCCCTGAGCCAGATGGATCTCGGTGGTAGGATTCATGATCCGCTCTCCGTTTCCGTCCCCGGAGCCGTAGTGTTTTTCCACATATCTGACTTTTGCATTCTTTTCCAGGAAAAAGCGGTGGATCCCGGAATGTTCTGAAGCCGCAGAGCCGCCGTTGTGAATACCACACCCCGCTATGATCGTTATGTCACAGTCCTCTCCCACAAAAAAGTCATTATAAACGCTCTCCTTGAGACCGCTCTGACTTAGCACCACCGGAATATGCACGCTCTCCGCCTTCGTTCCCGGCTTGATCCGGATATCGATGCCGGAGCGGTCCTCCTTGGTGATAATATCAATGTTTGCCGTCGTATTCCTCCCTGCCATCTCTCCGTTGGCACGGATATTATATGCGCCTTCCGGCACTTCATGCAAGCCTGCCACCTGCGCAAGCAGCTCCTGTTGTATCGCGTCCACGTCTGCCTCAACCTCACTTCTATGATTTCTACAATTTGTCTGCCAAAGTCTTGCAGGGCTGCCCGACTCCCAAAAGGGCCGGCATGATCTCCTCCCTGCTGCCCACCTTTTCGATCCTGCCGTCCGACAGCAGTACGATCTGGTCGGCGATATTTAAGATCCTCTCCTGATGGGAAATGATCAGGATGGTACCCTGAATCTCCCGATGCATTTTCTCAAAGACCCGGATCAGATTCTGAAAACTCCACAGATCGATCCCCGCCTCCGGTTCATCAAAAATGGACACCCTGCTTTTTCTGGCCATGATCATAGCGATCTCAATGCGTTTCAGCTCTCCGCCGGAAAGACTTGCATTGATCTCTCGGTTTACATAATCTCTGGCGCAGAGTCCCACCTCAGAGAGCATATTGCAGATTTCTGATATATCGGTATCTCTGCCCGCCGCAATGGAAAGCATATCCTTCACCGTGATACCTTTAAATCGAACCGGCTGCTGAAAAGCAAACCCGATCCCCAGCCTGGCACGCTCCGTGATGGATTTGTCCGTGATATCAACGCCGTCCAGCAGGATCTGCCCTTCCGTTGGCGTTAAAATGCCCGCCACGATCTTAGCCAGCGTGGATTTGCCGCTGCCGTTAGGTCCCGTGACAGCCACAAATTGATTTTCTATCGTCAGATTGATATCCCGTAGGATCTCTATCTCTTTTCCCTCATCCTCCGTCTGGAAGGATATATTTTTAAGCTCCAGCATAGTCTTCTCTCCTACTATCCGCCATTCGCCAGGGACATTTCATTCAAAAGGATTCCCATGTCCTTAACAGGACATTATAGCACATAATCCATTATCAGGCAATGTTGCCCGATTCACCCCTGCGCAAATAAACGGCCGCCAATGTATGACACCGGCAGCCGTCTGCAGCGGACCTGTACGGTCCGCTTATTCTGCAATATATGGTGCGATCGCTGCCTCTATCTCCGCAATCTGCACATTCGTCTCCAGGATCCGAAACTCCACGTACTTAGACAGATCCATGGAAAAAATTCCCATAATAGACTTCGCATCGACCACATATCTGCCGGTGGCCACATCAAAGTACCCTTCAAATTTTTCGATCGTCTTTACAAATCCCTTTACTCTATCAATAGAATTTAAGTCTAACTTATAAGTCTTCATATGTCTGGCTCCCTTCTCTACGATTCTATTGCATTTTATGGGTTTTGTACAGAAGTTTTTACTTTTTCACCCGCAATTCCTCATAGATCCCGCTCAGAAGCCCTTCCGTCAGTCCTACCTCATTGAGTACCGTATACCGATCCTTTCTGGTGTCCGCCGCCCTGAGCCATACATCCGTGAAGATCTCCTTTGTGATCCCCCAGTTCATCGGGTCCATATCCATCTCATAGGCTTTCAGTATCCTCTCCAATGGCGCAGCATCCCGTCCCTGCAGCCGACAGCTTACCAGACTTCCAAGCGCCACTGCCATGCCGTGGGTGATCTGTATCTCCTTATGATTTTCTTCCAGAGAATGACAGAAGAGATGTTCTGATCCACTGCTCGGTCTGGAATTTCCTGCAATCTCCATGGCAAGACCGCCAAGCACCAGCGACTGGGTCAATATCTTGATAAATTCTTTACTCTTTAAAGATTTCTCTTCGTTGTAACAAAGAGAGGTCAGCGCCATATCGGAAAGCAGATAGGAAAAATCATCCACTCGTTCTCCCCTGTGGGCCGCATCCAGCTTCCAGTCATAGAGTGCCGTATATTTACTGATCGTGTCACCGATACCGGACTGCAGGTGGGAAACCGGCGCTCCCATGATCACATTCACATCCACCACGATGCCCGCCGGGATAGCGCATTTCAGGGTCTTTCTCGCATCCCCCGCTGTGCCCAGCACCGCCACCGGCGAAGCCAGACTGTCGTTGCTCAAGGTCGTGGGAACACAGATATAGGGAATCTTCCCCACAAAGCCCGCATACTTCGCCACGTCAAGCACCTTGCCGCCGCCAACGCCGATGATGACCTCCACATCCTTCATACAGATGTATTTCGCCAGCTCCATAGCCTCCTGAAAGCTGCTCTCATCGATCAGATAGAGTTCGCTCCCCGGCAGATCCCGCTGCATCTCCTCCAGATAAGACTTCATGATCGGAATGAGGGATTCCTCTGTGGTGATCACCACCTTCTTCTCCTCTATCCCCGGAATACAGTCCGCCAAAATCTCATTTAAGCGCTCGCAGGCGCCCTCCTCAATGATCAAACAGCTGGGAAGATTAAACTGGTTCATGCGTTTTTGTACCTCCGAATCAAAATACCGTTTCTCAATAGCGTATTGTCAATATAGTGTCTGGAAAAAAGGATCTCTCCCTCTCTTGGGATCTCGATATCCTCCTCCTCACAGTTGATGATGACCTCCACATAATCGTCCGCCCATCCCATCTTGTTAAACTCGATGACTCTGGGACGGTTGATCTTATTGGGGAAGTGGAAATCACGGTTTCTGAGGAGCGGCTCCTCCATCCGCAGATGCAGGAGTCTGCGAATGATATCCATCCGTTCGTCATAAAGTCCTGCCTCAATCTCTTCCCATGGCATACAGCGGCGGCAGTCCGGATCATGTCCGCCCTCCATGGCGATCTCCGTCCCGTAATAGATACAGGGCGATCCCGGCATGGTAAACAGCACCGCAAGCTGCTGGAAATACTCATCCAGATTCTTCACGTCACTGCGCAGCCGTTTCGTATCGTGGGAATCCAGCAGATTGAAAAGCACATCATTGGTCTGCTGCATATAGCGTGTGTAACAACGGTTTATCGTATACTCAAAATCTTCATTGGTAAGACTTTTATCGATCCAGAAATCCTTAATACTCTCCCCCAGAGGATAATTCATGACAGAGTCAAATTCATCTCCCCGCAGCCAGGGCATCGCATCATGCCAGATCTCTCCCAGAATATACAGGGAGGGCTTGATCGCCTTCAATCGGCTGCGCAGCTCTTTACAGAAGGCATGGGACACCTCATTCGCCACATCCAGCCTGATTCCGTCCACATCATAGCTTTTCACCCAGTTCTCGCAGACGCCGATCAGATAATCCCGCACCTTCGGATTGTTCGTATTCAGTTTCGGCATATTGTCGAAAAAGGCAAAGGTGTAATACTGTCCGTCCCAGGCGTTTCCTCCCTCCTCCG
>CAZUZZ010000021.1:5374-14104 GCA_964625055.1 uncultured Bacteroides sp.
TCGAAAAAGGCAAAGGTGTAATACTGTCCGTCCCAGGCGTTTCCTCCCTCCTCCGCAAAAGGCCACTCATTCACCATAAACCAATCCCAATAAAGGGACTGAGGTCCCTTCTCCTTCACGTCAAGCCAGGGCTTAAACTCTTTGCCGGAATGATTGAACACCCCGTCCAACATCACACGGATCCCTCTCTCATGAGCTTCCTTTACCAGCGTTTTCATAGTCTCCTCGGTGCCAAAATGAGGATCGATCCTGGTATAGTCCGTAGTGTCATACTTGTGGGATGAGGGCGCTTCGTTGATCGGTGTCAGATACAGTCCCGACACGCCCAGATCCTTTAAATAATTCAGCTTATTAATGATTCCCTGCAGGTCGCCTCCGAAAAACTCAGCATTGCTCACGGAACCTTTCACCCGCCACGGCAGCGTCCCCTCCGGATTGATGGAAGGATCTCCATTGCAGAACCGCTCCGGGAAGATCTGGTACCAGATGGTGTCATTCACCCACTCGGGCGTCAACGGAATATCCGCCGGGTTCATCCAAGGAAAGATAAAACACTGTCTGCTCCTGCCTTCCAGCGCCATCTGCGCCTCGGACACAAAACCGTCCTCAAAATAAAACCATCTCTCATTTTCCGTCTGTAATTCAAAATAATATTTCAGCCTCTTAAAGGGCGGTTTGATGGTGGTGGTCCACCAGAGCTGATTTTTCAGCCGCTTCTTAAAGGGGATATTGAGCGCCTCTCCGTCCCAGCTCTCCCCGCCGCCCAGGATCCCCGATTTAAAGGGATCCCCGTGGATTATGTTCACATACTTTACGTCATACCCCGTCTTAATGTTGATGACAAGCTGCTCCCCGTCCAAGGGATAGCAGTAATTGTCATTGGCTCTGTGATACACCGCATTAAAATCCATACTTACCTTCCTTTCGAGACAGCCGCCTCCGCCTGTAAGAAAACGTTTTCCGTTGTTATTGTTATCGTACTACCTCTTATCAAAAAAAGCAAGCAGTTTTTCCACTACTCTGCGAATACATTCCGAAAGGCTCTGTAGGTCCTTTTCATCCCTTCCTCAAAGTCTATATAGAGTAATCCCAGCTCCCGCTTCCCTTTGTCATTATCGCAGAGATGCGTTTCCGCTGCCGTTGCCGGAAAAGGAACCGGTACGCCCTGCGCTGCCGCCTCCTCCACCGTCAGGGATATCTCCATAAGATTTGCCAGATCCTCCGGCCGTGCCACCATTTTCAGCATGGTAAAGAAATCTTCGTAGGTGAGGATCTGATCCTGACATAAATTATAAGCCTGCCCGTAAGCCTTCTTATTGCCCAGACATTTCAGGGCTGCCTGCGCCGCATCCTTCACATAGACAAACTGAAACTGCCCGTCCGCATCCGTGAAGCAGGGTATGGCATGGTTTGCCAGAAGCATACGGATATAGACCGATTCTCTCGGCGCGTAATTGTATGGACCATAAAGAATTGCCGGGCGAAGCACCGTATACGGAATCCCCCGTTCTTCACAGCCCTCCCGGATCTCCTCTTCCAGAGCCACCTTGCCCGCAATATAAGCACCCGCCTCCCCCGCAAGCGTTCTCTTCTCCAGGGGCGTATCCTCTCTTTTCAAAACACCGGGTTCTCTCTCGTATACGTCCACGGTACTGATCAAAACATACTGCCCGATCTGTCCCGTCATATTCTCTAACGTCTTCCTCACGTCTCCGGGGGCATATGCGCAGAAATCGATCACAGCGTCAAAATCTTCATCGCACGCTGCTGTCCTCTCATGCCGATCACCCTTGATCTGCCTGACTCCGAATTCCTCCATGGAGTAGGTCCCCCGGTTCCACACGGTGACCTGATGCTCCTTCACCGCCTCCATCACAAATACTCTGCCGTAAAAATAGCTGCCGCCGATCACCAGAAGTTTCATTTTTGCCTCCATGTCAGAATAGACTCGCAAATTCGCGCTCACGCGCTCCCTGTCCGATTTCATCGGACATTTGCTCGTTAATGTCGCATGAAAAACAAATGCCTGCTACGCAGTCGCTTGTTTTTCCTTTGCGACAATTAAGTAAACGGATTATAATACCGGCTTCCATCCCAGAATGTCACTGTCAGATCTACCACCAGAATCACCACCGCGAAGCCGATGGCAAGCCAGTCATTCCGTTCCAGCCTGCGCCGGGTGTACCAGGTGCGTTTTGCTTCCTTGCCGAAGCCCCGCAGTTCCATAGCGTTGCTGACTGTCTCGATCCGGTTCAGGCTCGATAATATGAGCGGGAGCAGGATCGCCACCGAATTCTTCAGTCTAGTAAAAAGTTTATCCTTCCCCGACAGATCTATCCCTCTTGCCTGCTGCGCCTGACTGATATTCCGGTACTCCCTCTGCACATCCGGTATATAACGGAGTGCCAGACTCACCGCATAACCCGCCCGGTAGCTGACCCCGATCCTTGCTAAAGACGCGGCAAACTCGCTGGGGTCTGTACAGGCGATAAAGAGCAGGGCGATGGGCACCACGCAGATCACCTTCAGCGTAATATTCAGATGATAAAACAGCTGCTGGGCAGTGACCGTATATCTCCCCACGATCGTAAACAGCACATTCCTGCTCTCGTAAAGCTCCACGCCATACTCCGGCGTAAACAGATAAATGAAAAAATTATTGAGCAAAAGAAATATTGCAGCCAATCCCAGCACCACGCTGATATCCCTGATCTTGATCTGACTGATCCGGAAGATCACCGCCCCGATCAACAGCATACAGATCAGGATCCGGGTATCAAAGGTCACCATGGACGCCACGCTCCAGGCGATGAAAAAGATCAGCTTCGTGGTTCCCGTAAGCTCATGTATCGGGCTTGGCCGCTTGATATAATTTAATATAGCTACTTTCGCCATCTTGTCCTCCTACCCTCTCCTGTGCGCCTCCTCATAGGCGATAAACCGTTTCGTATATTCCTGCGGATCCTCTATCCCGCACGCCATACTGAGCGTGTAGAGGCTGGTCTCCTTCAGATTCGCCCGCTCTACCAGCGCCGGATCGTTGAGCACATGAGCCGCCGTGGTATCCGCCAGAAGCTCTCCCTCACAGAATACGATCGCTCTGGGGGTATACTCCAACATCAAGTGCATATCATGGGTGATCATGACAATGGTAAATCCCTGGCCATTCAGTTCCTTTAAGAATTCCATGATCTCCGTATAGTGGTGATAGTCCTGTCCGGCAGTGGGCTCATCCAGAATGATCATCCGGGGCCGCTGTACCAGAATACCAGCGATCGTCACCCGCTTTTTCTGCCCATAGGAAAGGGCCGATACAGGCCACTTGCGAAAAGGATAAAGGCCACAGATCTTCAGAGTCTCTTCCACCCGCTCCTTGCGCTCTTCGGGGCTCATATCTCCCGCCATAAGCGCCATCTCCACCTCGTCCCAGATCATGGGCTTGGAGATCATCTGATTGGGATTCTGCATCACATAACCGATCCGTTTGGCCCGCTCCTTGATCGTATCTCCGGAAAGGTCTTTTCCTTCCAGATAAATCCTTCCGGCAGTGGGTTTCTCAAAGCCGCAGATCAGCTTGGCGAGGGTGCTCTTACCCGCACCGTTTCGTCCCACGATGCTGACCATCTCTCCCTCGTTTATGGAAAAGCTCACATTCTGCAGATTCATCACCTGGTCGGTGTAGCCAAAGCTCAGGTTCTCTACCCGGAGCAGCTCCCGCTCCCTGTGGGGTGCACCCTCCGGAATCGTGCTCGCCTGATACCAGGTGCGCACCTGCTCCTTCTCCTTCTCAGAAAGCTGCAGGCTGTTCACATGATGGGGCTCCAGCTCTTTCGTAATGGGTATTCCCGCATAGCGGAGTGCAGTCAGATACAGCGGTTCTCTGATCCCGTGTTTTAAAAGCATATCCCCTGTCAGGAAATCCTTCGTGGGCATATCCGCCACGATCCTGCCCTCATCCATGAGCACGATCCGATCCACGTTTTTCCACAATACATCCTCCAACCGATGTTCTATGATGAGCACAGCCGCGCCGGTGTTTATCTGCACATCGTCGATCAGTTCAATGGTGGCTCTGCCCGCCGCCGGATCCAGATTCGCCAAGGGCTCATCAAAGAGAAGCACCTGCACCTGCTCCACCATGACACCTGCCAGACTGACCCGCTGCTTCTGTCCGCCGGAAAGCTCATGGGGCGCATATTCCAAGTGATGGTCAATGTCCACAAGCATGGCTGTCTCCTGCACGATCCTCTTCATCTCATCCTGGGGCACACAGTCATTCTCCAGGGCGAACGCTATGTCCTCTCCCACCGTCAGGCCGATAAACTGACCATCCGTATCCTGTAAGACTGTCCCCACGATCTGACTCATCGTGAAGATGCTCTCTTTCGTCGGGTCTTTTCCTCCCACCAGAAGCTCTCCCGTGCTCTCCCCGGGATAGGCATAGGGAATCAGGCCGTTGACACAGCTTCCGATAGTGCTTTTACCGCTGCCGGAAGCGCCCGCGATCAACACCTTCTCTCCCGGATAGATATCCAGATTGATGTGATGCAGGGTAGGGCTCGCCTGAGCCATATACTGAAATCCATAATCTTTAAAAGAAATGATAGGCTCCGCCATGTTCTTTCTCCTCACTGTATCGCAATTTCTCATAAACCAACAGAGAAACAGATTCGGAAGAAACTCTCCCGAATCTGTCAATTTTTCTTCTTAATCCTCTTTCTCCAGAGATCCTTTTTTTACTACAGTCTTCGCATAACCGAGCAGCAACAGGGTTCCCACAACGCCGGTGGTGATGATATTGGCCACCGCAGCCATAAGGCCCTGCGCAAACAGCTTCTCGATGGGTTCCGCATAGATCAGAATATCCAGAACAGGCGCCACCAGTCCCCACGCTAAAATATGGGCAATGACCTGCGCCACATTGAAGCGGATGAGTTTCTTGCTGTCGATGCCCTCCTCCACGTTCATCTTCATAGTCACAAGACCGATCACCAGACCTACAAACGCAGAAGCGATGATCCAGCTCCACCAGGGTCCGTAGCTTGTAGCATCAATCAGCGTATGACCGATAAATCCGATCACAACGCCTGCGATGGGACCAAACAGTGTGGCAAACACCGCCTGCACCGCATACTGTAAGCTGATGTTCGTATTCGGCACAGGAGACGGGATCGCCACCTTACCCAGAACAAAAAACAATGCCGCGCCGATACCGATCGCAACGACGCTCTTTACAGACAATTTCTTCATGAAAAGCCCTCCCTCATTATGTATTTGATAGATATTGTTTCTTCAAAACACCTTATATTATAGTCCGTCAGGACAGAACCTGTCAACCGCGCTAATTCTTAAAGCTGTGGATCGGCGCGGGGATCCTGCCGCCCCGGTTCACAAACGCCTCGCAGGAAAAACCGTTCACCGGCATCACCGGCGCATAGCCGAAGAGCCCGCCGAACTCCACCTTCTCTCCCACACCCTTGCCGATGGCCGGGATCAGACGCACCGCCGTGGTCTTCTGGTTCACCATGCCGATGGCCATCTCATCCGCGATGATCCCCGCGATCGCCGTATTAGGTGTATCTCCCGGAATGGCGATCATGTCAAGTCCCACCGAGCAGACACAGGTCATTGCCTCCAGTTTCTCCAAGGTAAGTGCCCCTGCCGTCACGGCGTCGATCATACCCTGATCCTCACTGACCGGAATAAATGCCCCACTCAAGCCCCCTACATAGGAGGAAGCCATCACGCCGCCCTTTTTCACCTGATCGTTCAACAACGCCAACGCCGCCGTAGTGCCCGGTGCGCCCGCATACTCCAAGCCGATCTCACATAAGATATCCGCTACACTGTCTCCGATGGCCGGTGTGGGCGCCAGAGACAGATCCACGATGCCAAAAGGAATCCCCAGCATACGGGATGCCTCCTGGGCCACCAGCTGACCCACTCTGGTCACCTTGAAAGCGGTCTTTTTGATCGTCTCGCAGAGCACCTCAAAGTTCTCGCCCCGCACTCTCTGTAAGGCGGTCTTAACAACACCCGGACCGCTGACTCCCACATTGATCACAGCCTCCGCCTCCGTCACGCCGTGAAACGCGCCCGCCATAAAAGGATTGTCGTCCGGCGCATTGCAGAACACCACCAGCTTCATACAATCCGCGCTGTCCTGGTCTTTGCTGATCAGAGCCGTCTCCTTGATGATATCGCCCATCAGACGCACCGCGTCCATATTGATCCCCGTCTTGGTGGAAGCCAGATTTACAGAGCTGCAGACCCTCTGTGTGGCGTGCAGCGCTTCCGGAATCGAACGGATCAACAGCTCGTCCGCCTTCGTCATGCCCTTGGAGACGAGAGCAGAGTAACCGCCGATCAGATTGACCCCCACAGCATCCGCCGCCCGGTCCATGGTCTTAGCCAGCGTCACAAAGTCCGCCGCACTCTTACAGGCCGCCCCGCCCACCAATGCCATCGGCGTAACGGAGATCCTCTTATTTACGATGGGGATGCCAAATTCTTTTTCGATGGCCTCCCCTGTCTTTACCAGATCCTTCGCCGTGGTGGTGATCTTCTGATAGACCCGCTCATTCACCTTCGCAAGATCGCTGTCAATGCAGTCTAAGAGGCTGATCCCCAGGGTGATGGTCCGCACGTCCAGGTTCTCCTTGGCGATCATCTCATTGGTCTCGGCTACTTCAAATAAATTGATCATGACTTTATCCTTCCTTAAGCTCGCAAACTTTAGATCCTGTGCATCTGGTCAAAAATTTCCTCTTTTTGGCACTTGATGACCACGCCGATCTCCTCTCCCAGCTTCGCAAGCTCATCTACCACCTGCCCGAAATCCTTCGTCGTCCGATTCATATCCACGATCATCATCATATTAAAAAATCCCTGCACGATGGTCTGGGAAATATCCAGAATATTGATCTGATTGTCTGCCAGATAAGTGCACACTCTGGCGATAATGCCTACCGTGTCTTTTCCCACTACTGTGATAATTGTCTTTTTCATATTTTCCTCTTTCCCCTTGCGGCTGCTATTTTGTCCCGAATATTCTGTCTCCGGCATCGCCCACACCGGGGCAGATATACGCATTCTCATTCAGGCAGCGGTCGATATGTCCCACATAGATCTGTACATCCGGATGGTCTTTCCGCATCCGTTCCAGTCCTTCCGGCGCGGCAATGATACACATAAACTTAATATTCCTGCCGCCATGTCCCTTAATGAAGTTGATTGCCTGAGAACCAGAACCGCCCGTAGCGAGCATGGGATCCAGAACAATAATCGTTCTCTGCTCTATCGGCGCAGGAAGCTTACAATAATACTCGTGAGGCTCGTGCGTATCGGGATCTCTATACAGTCCGATATGCCCCACCTTGGCGCTTGGCACCAATGCAAGAATCCCGTTCACCATGCCAAGTCCTGCACGCAGTATCGGTACAACCGCCAGCTTTTTACCCGCAATTGTTGGCGTCATGCAGGTCTCAATCGGGGTCTGCACCTCAACATCCTTAAGCGGAAGGTCCCTTAACGCCTCATATCCCATTAACATGGCAATTTCTTCGATGCACTTCCTGAATTCGCTTGTTCCCGTGTTCGTATCTCTGATCTGTGAAATCTTATGTTGAATCAGCGGATGATCCATTACAAATACGTTTTCCATCTTATCCTCCGTTTTTTACGAAAACTATAACCGGTGTGAGCACCGGATTTCTGATTAAAACAATCTTATATTGCTTAAACATTATGCTCCTATTATAAAATAAGCTGCAGGTATATTCAAATTTTTTTTGCAAAAGCGCATTACCTCAGTGCACGACGCACATCCTCCGCTGTCATCCGGCCCTCTATATACTGATACTCTCCCATGTCATAGAAGGCATAAACATCAGCAATCTCTTCCTCCGATGCTTTTTTACCATTGATATATACCGCTCCCTCCCCATAGTCTTCATCTTCATCCAGCCAGCCGTTTTCGTTGCTGTCAACAAAATTATAAGTCTCTATCCACACGGGCGTCTCTATCTCATGCTGCTCATTGATATGCATATAATAAGTGTTCATAATGGCCCCGGCCTGATCCGCATTATAGTTTCTCAAACTGTTTTTCCCTGGTGCATACGCATACCCGCTATTTCCCATAGCGCCATACCCCCAGTCATACATCAGTGTATACAGGGTTCCTTCCTGATAGGTATACAAATTGACATAGTATCCTATCTTGCCCGAAACCAATTCCGGGATCTCATCCTCATCCACATAGATCAAATCATATAAAAAGTTCTCGTCAAGTGCGTCCCCCCTGCTCCATCACCGAAAAACTGATGGCAGCCTCATATGCCTCTGCATAGCTGTCAAATTCCCCGTTCCTTTTCCCGCCTGTGAGGATGCTGCGAATGCCCGACACAGTCAACGGCCCCTCTGCCTGGGCGGATATGCGGTCGGAAAGCTCCTCTTTACACCAAAAGTTCCAGGACTCACTCCCATCAGAAAATTTATAATAATGCCCATAATATACGGCAGCAAACTGCTTATCACCATAAGTCTCGATCATTACGATATCCGTCAATCCGTCAAAATTCACATCCCAGAGGGACACGGCATCCAGACTTGTAAATGATTTTCCTGATATCCCCGCCGGTAAATAGGGCGAAAGTTCGGCAAGGATTTCCCCGTCCCGTATCACCTGCGCGTGAAACTCAGGATCATCCGCCGATGGTGCAAAGGGAA
>CAZUZZ010000022.1:0-3214 GCA_964625055.1 uncultured Bacteroides sp.
AGTACAGATCCATGGCACGCCTCTGCCGCTTGTCCGCCACAGCTTCCACCATATCGAATATCCGGCTGTTCACCTGCCTGACACAGATCTCCTCCATATCCTGCGCAGTGACCACATCCTTTTCCAGACAATAGCAGACCAGCTTCTCCACCTCGCTCCGGATATTCTCCATATCAGTTCCTGTCTTGTCCAGAAAATAATCCAGATCCCGCTGTGTGATCTTCTTTCCCTCTTTGGTGAACAACTCCAGGATCCACCGCTTTAACATCGCCTCATCCGGCGTCTTACAGTCAATGATGCGCCCCTTTGTACTGACCGCCTTGTAGAGCTTACTCCTCTTGTCGATCTCCGCCTCCACAAACACAAAAAATGCAGTCGGAGCAGGCTCCGCCAGATACTCCGCCAGAGCTTCCCCGCCCTTCTTAAAAAAGCCGCTGTTTTCTATCACCAACACACGGCGCTCCGCAAGAAAAGGCATGGTCTCCGCCAGGTCAATCACCTCCCCCGGCTCGATTCCCTTTCCCTCGAAGCTGTGCAGATTCATAAGGTCTCCGTCTCCCATGAGGGCATCCTTGATCCTGTCCCTGTACTGCCTGCGCAGGTACGCCTCATCACCGCAGAGAAGATATACCTGTTTCAACTGTCCCGTCCTGATCTCTTCCGCCAGCTTTTTCATTCCTGAATCTCCATGTAACCTTCTATCATCTAAATTCGAAACCCGCAGTACAAACTCGAAAAATCTGCGCACTGCTCATTGCTTTCGCGTACATTTTATCATAATCGACTTCCGTATGCAAAGACGGCTCCTTATTTTATGAACTCCTCCACATACACCCGCTCCCCCTTTACGCGTATTGTCACCGCCCCGCTCTCTGGTGTCTGATAAATGCGGCACCCCTGCCCCGCAAGCCGCTCCATCGTCTCCCTGTGTGGATGACCGTAGCTGTTATCCCGCCCGGCGCTGATCAGCGCGATCCTGGGATCCGTCATCTCTAAAAATTCCTCGGGTGTGGAGTTGCGGGAGCCGTGGTGCGCCACTTTAAGCAGAGTAAAACTTTCCGGCAGGATCTGCTCTGTACCGGTATGCATCCTCTCCAGTCTCTCCATCACAAGGCTCTCCCCCTCCCCTTCCAGATCTCCCGTAAAGAGTGCCGAAAACTGACCATATGTAAGGGAAAGAACCGTGGAGTAAGCGTTGGCATCCCCGCAGAGATACCCTTCGGCGGGATGGAGGCAAAAAAAGATAAGACCGCCTCTGTCGATCCGCTGTCCCTCATGCACAAAGCGCACGGGGATGCCCCTGCCCTCCGCAAGAGACTGCAGCGTCAGATAGTTCTCGTTTTTGCTCTCCTCTGCCACGTCCGGCAAAACAAGCATACCGATCCTTATGCCGTTCCCCTCATAATTCTCAAGCATACCCCGGATCCCGTTCTCATGGTCGCTGTCCGGGTGCGTGACGAACACGGCGTCCAGCCCGGAGACTCCCCTGTATTTTAAAAAGGGAACGATCTGATACGCATCCACGTCGCTCTTGTCGGAGCTGCCGCCGTCGATCAGATAATGACTTTTTCCTCCTTCCGACAGATAAATGCAGTCTCCCTGCCCCACATCAATCGCTGTGATCTCCAGCCCCGGCGAAAACCGCAGGCACAATACCGACACAGCCAGAACAAGTCCCGCTGCAAACTCCCGCTTCCTCTTTTTTATGGCAAAAAGAACTGCCAGCACTGTCAGCATCCCAAATACCGCGATCTGCCACTGTGCCGGACAGCCCGCGATCCATTGCCTGCCGGGCAGCTTTGCGCAAAAGCCGCAGCATTTCTCATAGAAAACCAATATCGCCGCGCCCGGCAGTGACGCGATGTGTCCCAGCGGCAAAGACAACACGCCGGCAGCCACTGCCGCAATGCCGCTCAACAAAACGGCTCCCATACAAGGGATCACGAGCAGATTCAGAAAGACAGAATAGGGCGGAAACTGATAATAAAAGCAAAGATGCACGGGCAGCGTAAAAACTGCCACCCAAAGACCCGCAGCCAAAGCCTTTACCGGCTTGTACCGGAAAGGAAAACAGGCTGACACCGCCGGTAGAAGGCCGATCGCACAGATCGCACCGAATGAAAAGAGAAAACCGCTGTGCGTCAGATAGAGCGGCTGCTGCACCAGAATCAGAAGAGCCGCCGTCATCATAGCCGTGAGCATATCGTAAGTGCGTTTAAAAAGACTCGCACCCAGCTTCAGCCCAAACATAGTAAGCGCCCTGATGATAGAGACACTCATCCCTACCATGGTTCCATAGCAGTACAGCAGGGCAACAGATAATATTATGTTAACTGCATTGGGAATCCGAAGTCGCCTGCCGATCCCATAAATGCCCATGCCGAGCAATGAGAGGTGCAGACCGCTGATGGCCAGAATGTGAATGATGCCGTTTTGCTGATAGAGACTTTTGACCTCCTCATCCAGCGCGCCTTTCTCTCCCAGAAGCATAGCCGCCATAATATCCGCCGACCGCTCGGGACAGCAGGCCCGCAAAAGAAGGGACAGATACGTCCTGCACTGATAAAGTCCTTCCCGAAAAACCGAAAATTCACTGCTCTGTGCCAGACACTTCGCCTTCATAAGCCTGCCCTGCTGCCCCATAATGCGATAATAGTCAGCCGCATCGAACTCTCCCGGGTTCGTGGCATGAGAGAAGGCATAAAACTTTCCCTCCATCAGCACCATACTCCCCATAGCGGGTTCCTCTCCGTCGAGATAACAAAGTACGCCTTCTATCCCTTCTGTGCCGGGAACCCGTAGGCTCTCATCTTCCTTTTTACAATATTTTCTGATCTGTTTTAGGGTATTTCCCCTAGACGTTACGGGGAGATTTTCCTGATCTGTCAACAGCCGTTTCAATCCGGCTGTATGACCGGGTTCCAGGACAAAGACCTGTCCCAGAGATACCACAATTACTTCCTCGTCTTTTGAGATTTTTCGTTCCTTCCATTCCACAACGCCGAACACTACGATCTGTTCTGCGTCTGTCTCCTCATAGGTCCGCGCGCTGTGCGGGATTAAATAGATTCCCAAAAGCAGTACCGCCACAAATGCCGTCCCGATCAGGCACAGGGGTCTGCGCATACACATCATCTCCTTCTATTCATTTACTTATCCGTCTCCTCAGGGGGCGAGGATCTCCAGATTTCTCTCCAACACATAATTTAAATTC
>CAZUZZ010000022.1:3224-10177 GCA_964625055.1 uncultured Bacteroides sp.
TTCACGTTCTCCCGATAGGAAATATTATTTTCTCCATCTATGGATATCTGCACTTTATTGACATTAGACAGCTCCACCAGCGAATTGGTGATGGAGTAGATCGTCACACGGGAAGTCACACTGTATGGCTGATTCAGGAAATCGCCGCTTAGGTTAACATAACATATGCCATCTTTCACCGTGACACTGAGAACCTTTGTGGTCGGATTGATGGTCGGATATGCTCCCTCGGTCAAGGGCCCCTCCACCAACTTCTCCAGCACCAGCTTCTCCAGAGAAATATTACTGTTATACACCACATTGCGGCGGTTTTCTTCTACCAGAAGATCTCCCGACTCATTGGCAAAATAGAGCTTCAGATCGACCTTTTCGTAGGCATTGATCTCGTTGCCCGCATTCTCGATAAAGGTATCCGCCGCCATCACGCCGACCGCCACCCCTGCGCTGTCCACAAGCTGCTCGCCTTTCACCGTAAAAGCCACTCGTTCCACCTCCGGCAGCTGTGTCAGCGTCCGCACGATGGAAGCGCGCACGAGCACTTCTCTGGTCCCCCGCAGACTTTTATAACGCTCGTCAAAATCCAGAGTCAGAAGCCCGTTATCCAGAGTGTGCCCGAGCAGCGCAAACTCCTCCTCCAAGGGTGACTCATACTCCATCCGTTCCGACGCCGCCGCAAGCTGCCCCACGATCTCCTCAAACAAAGAATCATTGTCTGTGGTCTCACTCCGGTACTCCCGTTCCACGATCTTTGTTTCTTCTTGGTTTACATAATATATGTTATAGACCGTACCTGACTGATCCGTCTCCCCAGCCGTACAGGCACTGCAAAAGAGCAATATTCCAAAGAGAATAGCGCCAAAAAAATTACCGTTCGCTTTTTTCATGGCTTCCTCCTAAACAACAATATACTTAAGCGGTATCTTCACCGTAAAATCCGTTCCCTCTCCCTCGATGCTGCTCACCTTGATGGTTCCCCGGTGCATGAGGATCGCGCTTCTTGTGATGGCAAGCCCCAGTCCGGTTCCCCCGATCTCTCTGGAACGGGATTTATCCACACGGTAAAACCGCTCATAGATATGCTCCAGCGCCTCCTCCGGGATACCCACGCCGGAGTCCTCCACCTGCACCGTAAAAAACTGATGGTCGGCGTCCAGCGTCACCTTCACAAAGCCGTGTTCCTTATTATACTTGATCGCATTCTCCACCAGATTCGAGAGTGCCAGCGTAAGCTTGACCTCATCCACCGATGCCGTCACAGGACGAAGGCTCTCGTACACAAGCTGTACGTCCCGGCGCATGGCGATGGGCCGCAGTCTCTTCATGATAAGCTCCACCAGCGCATTGATGTCCACCTGGGAAATATTCAGATCCGCCGAAGTCCTGTCCATCTTCACCAAAGAGAGTAAATCGTTGATGATCTTGTCCTCCCGCTCGATCTCCGCCGCAATGTCCGTCATAAACTCCTGATAGACCTCTAAAGGCACATCCTTCTGCGTGATCAGAGAATCCGCCAGCACCTTCATGGAAGTGATCGGCGTGCGCAGCTCATGGGACACATTCGAGACAAATTCCTGTCTGGAATCATCTAACATTTTCATCCGGCCAAGCACCCGGTTAAAAGCGTCACCTATGTGTTCCGTCTCGAGACACTCCGTCACGGAGATCGGATCGGTCGTATACCCCTCCTGCGCCTGATCCAGAGCCTGTGTGATCTTTTTAAAGGGTCGAAAGAGAAATTTCGATACCAGAAGCGTCACCACAAAAATAAGTACACCCACGATCGACTCTACCACTACCGCCTGACGGTTCAGGCTGTTCATGGTGGCGATGATACTGTCGTTAGAGGCGCTCACCAGCATAACGCCACGCACCAGATCAAACGGTTCTCCGGAGCCTACCGGCAGATCCGCCTCCACCGTCTCCATGATCGGTATGGTCATCTCCATATACCCGTTTTCTCTGTCGTAGCTGTTCGTGCTCTCTCCCCGCAGGCAGCGGATGACCTCCTCTGAAACGATCGTCTTACCCTCGCTGATGCCGTAGGTGTCCTTCACGATCTTAAGATCAGAATTGATGATGAGAACTCTGCCGTCATACAGATTGGATAGCTGTTCCAGCTCCGCATTGATGACCTCCGAGGAAGTATCCTGCAGATAATGGTAGGTGATCAGATGATTCGCCAGGATCCTGAGCTGGGTCGTAATGTCAGAGGTCCTGACATTGACCGCACGCTGTTCATAATTTTGCAGGATTGCATAGCGCATGATGAAACAGGGAATCAGCCCGACGAGAAGCAGGATCAAAAAGATCCGTGCTTTCAGGCTTCTCAAGAATGTAATTTGACGTAAACTGAATTTATGCAAAGTAATATCCCACACCCCACTTAGTCCTCACATACGCGGGCTCTCCGGGGATTTTCTCAATCTTTTCACGAAGTCTCCTGATATGTACGTCCACGGTCCGCAGATCTCCCGGGTAATCGTTACCCCACACCAGCTTCAAAAGCTCCTCTCTGCCATAAACCTTTCCCGGATTCTGGATCAGAAGCTCCAGCACCTCAAACTCTTTCGCTGTCAGATTAATCTCTCTCTCTTCTATATAGACACGTCTTCCCTCGCAGTCGAGACGCATATCTCCCCGCTCCAGTATTTTGACCGGCTCTTCCTTCTCCGGCGCTTTGCGGTTCGTCCTGCGTGTGATTGCCTTGATCCGGGCTTTCACCTCCAGGATATTAAAGGGCTTCGTGATATAGTCATCAGCGCCGTAATCCAGCCCCAGGATCTTATCCATATCTTCTCCCTTAGCCGTCAGCATGATGATGGGCACATTGGAGAAACCGCGGATCTGCTGGCACACCTCGTACCCTGTCATTTTAGGCAGCATGACATCCAGCAGGATCATATCATAGGCATTTTCTCCCGCCAGCTTAAGAGCTTCCTCTCCGTCATAGGCGCAGTCTACCTCCATGCCGTCCTGCTCCAGACTGAATCGGATCCCCTTCACGATCAATTTTTCATCATCTACTACCAAAATTCTCTGTGCCATATATCCTGCCCTGCCCTATTCTGTCTTAATTCACCCTGATGCTGTCCTTTATTTTCCCGTACAGACCCTCTTTGATACCGCTGACCTTCATAATATCCTCCGGTTTTTGAAAGCTGCCGTTGGATTCCCTGTATGCCACGATGGCCGCAGCCCGTGTCCCGCCGATTCCCGGTATGTTACACAGTTCCGCTTCCGTCGCCGTATTGATATTGATCCTGCCGTCCGCCTGCTGCCCGGACTCTCCCGTCTCTTTGTCCCGGGACGATCCGTCCACTATACCGATCAACGCCCCGGCATCACTGTCTTCGGCTGCAGAAAGCGCCGCTGCCTCTTCCTTCGTGGGTATGACCAGTTTCACACCGTCCTGCAGTGGCTGCGCTTGGTTTACATAATCCTGATCCGCATCCTCCGCAAAACCGCCTGCCTCCTGTACCGCCTCATAAACACGGCACCCCGCCGGCAGTTCATAGACACCCGGCCGCATCACCGCACCACAGACGTGTACACAGAGCAGTTCCGGTTCTGAGGGCAGAGCGCCGACGCTCTCCGCCTCTGCCGGCCCTTCCTCATTGTCCTCCTCCGTGGAAACAGCCTCTGCGACATTCTCCCTGAGGCTGTCCTCCTCGACCACTGTCTCACCGCTCAGAAGAATAAGCTCCTCCCTCTTCGTGCAGCCGCTCAAAAGAAACAGCCCTGCCAGAAGCAGCCCGATCAGCCGTATTCTCTGTACCTGTTCATACTCTTCTCTATACTCTTTTTTTCTCTGCATAGTCTCCCTTCCGGGCTCATTCACCCTTCAGGAGGTTCCCGCTACGCGCCGTATTCTCATTGTAAAATAAATCTTGGCCTATGTCCACTTAAAAATAACGATTCCGGCGATCATTATTCCCATTCCCAGAATCTTCCTTCCCTCCAGAGACTGCTTCTCCACGCCAAACATCCCAAACACTTCTATGAGATAGGCGATGATCAGCTGAGAGACCACAATACACATAACCGCCCGCGCCGGTCTCATCTGCTCCATGCTCTTAATGACCGTGTATGTGATAAATGCGCCGATCGCGCCGCCGAGCAGCATATATTTCGGCTCCACCTTCATCAGTGTGGCAAAGGAGGACCTGTCCGTGGCAAGCCAGAGAGCCAGACAGACTAAAAGCGCGGTAAGCTGCACAAATATATTAGTGACCCATATCCCCGACTGCTTCGTGACCTGCGTGTTAAAAACACCCTGCACACTCATCAGTGCACCCGATATGATCGCAATCCAAAATCCCAGCATAATTTTACCTCACGATTTCATAATAATCGAGTAGAGATGCTTTTCCCTCTTCTCGCCGCGCGACCCGTGCTCCACTTTAGTGGCCTACTTCCTCTGCACGGGTCTGCGCATATAGTAAAACAAGACGGTGATTACCGTCTTGTTTTAGGTTGAGCATATAAGTCAAAAAATATTCTGTTTTCTTATTTTTGCTACTCTTCCTGCTCCTCCAGTTCCTCTTCCTCCTCGGTCTCCTCCACCGGAACGGGAACATCAATGTACTCCTCCGTGTAGGCTTCCCCGAGCACCTGGCTCATGATCTGTTCAGACAGCGCCCGCAGCTCATCGTTGGCATCGGCTCCTCCCCAGATCTTGGCAAAAGCGATCTCCAGTTCCACCCAGAAATTACTGGTCTCGATCATCTTGGGCATAGGCACCGAACCGGCATATGCTTCCAGAAAAGCCGCTGCATTGGGATCCTTGTAGGTATCCCCATCCCCATTGCAAAACACGGGAAGCTTGCCGGTCCTCGCGTAGAGTCCGTCCGTGTCATACTGTGTCAGATACACCGCAAAATCATTGGCCATCTCCTTTTTCATGGAATAGCCGTTGACTGCCACACACTGGGTCACAGACAGGGACGCGGATCCCAGCTCTTCACTCACATCCGGCACTCTGGTCACTCCGTATTCGTAGGTGAAATCGCCTTCCTCTCTGGCCGTCTCCAGCCGGGAAAGTGCATCCGTGGTGGCTACCGTGTAAACGATCTTTCCATCCAGAAAGTCCTGCAAAACACCATCGTAGCTGATCTCCTTGGTGTCAATGGAGAAAAACTGATTCAGATTCTGGTACACTCTGAGCGCACGAATCGCATTTTCATTATAGATCCGAATGGAATCCGCGTCATCACCGTTTGCGCCGCCCACATCCATATATTGGCCCACTACAAAATAATTATAGAAAATATCCGATACATCCCACTTAAAGACCGCCTCCACCTGCTCCGGCGCATCATAGACATCAGCGAAGGATAATATTTCATCTATAGTCTCAGGAATCGCTTCCTCCAGCTTCGCCGCCAGCTCTTCCTCGGATATCTCTTCCTCCGCCGCAGCCTCTGTGATCTCCTCCTCCACGTCGCCGTTGTCCGCCTGCTCCTGGGTTTCCTGCGCAGCCGCCTGATCCCGCTCGGCCTCGATCTGGGCTTTCGCCCATTCCTCCAGATACGTCTTATTGTAAAGAAGACCGCTCGTCTCATAATAGAAAGGATAGCCGATCTGCTTATCGTGATATGTCACGGCATGGACTGCCGCCTCCGGCAGCATATCCTCCATGGGAAGCACACCCTCCGGCAGCTTCACCTCGCCGGCCAGCCCCGCCAGATACGCTTTCTCCAGCGAATCATTGCTGACAATATACAGATCCGGCACCTCCTCCGTCTGCAGGGATGCCCGGTTGATCGTCTCCAGATACTCTAAACCCTGGGTATAGACCGGAATCACACGCACCATATCCTGATATTCGCTGTAGGAGACCGCCACACTGTTTAAATAATCTGTCAGTCCCTCGTCCGCATACCACAGATATAAGGTTTCCCGATGACCGAAGAGGGATTCCTCCATCTCTTCCTCCGGCTCCGCCTGCCGCACCATCATACCGAATCTGCCTGCCCCGTAAAGGCCGATGACGATCAGGACAGTCACAAGGATCATGATCAATCTTTTTTTCAGAGTCACTTCCGCTCTCCTTCTGTCTGCGCGATGCACTCCCGCAGAATCGCAATCATATCATCCACATGAGTCTCTTTGATAACAAGCGGCGGCACAAAACGAATGATATCCGTCCCCGCATTGATCAGCACCAGACCCTTGTCCATGGCCCGCTTAATGATATCTCCCACCGGCTGGTCAAACACCAATCCCTGCAGAAGGCCCGTGCCTCTTCTCTCCTGCACACAGGAAAACTCTGCTGCCACCTCATCCAGACGCTTTTCCAGATAAGCACCCACTTTTTGTACATTGGCAAGCACATCCAGCTCCTCAAACAGCTCCAGCACCTTACAGACTGCCGCACAAACGAGCGGATTGCCGCCGTAAGTGGTGCCGTGATCGCCCGGCACAAGGGAGGCAGCCCCCACCTTCTCCGTCATCAGAAATGCACCCACCGGTACCCCGCATCCAAGAGCCTTGGCTGTCGTCATCACGTCCGGCTTGATGCCGTAACGCTGCCAGGCGAACATGGCGCCGGTGCGTCCCATACCGCACTGGATCTCATCCAACATCATCAGAATATCCCGCTCGTCACAGAGCGCCCTGACCTTTTCCATAAATTCTTTTGTGGCGGGGCGAACGCCGCCCTCCCCCTGCACAGTCTCAAAGAGGATCGCACAGGTTTTGTCCGTCACCTGAGACGCCACACTCTCAAAATCATTCAGATCGGCAAAACGGATATTGCCGATCATCGGTTCAAAGGGCTCCCGGTAGTGGGCATTCCCCGTCACGGACAGCGCCCCCATGGTGCGCCCGTGGAAAGAATGGTTCATGGCGATGATCTCGTGGTCCGTGGAACCGTCCTTTAAATATGCGTATTTACGCGCCGTCTTGATGGCGCCCTCCACAGCCTCCGTTCCGCTGTTCGTAAAAAAGACCCG
>CAZUZZ010000022.1:10277-14070 GCA_964625055.1 uncultured Bacteroides sp.
GCGATCCTGCCGTCCAGAATATGCACTCTGCTCACGCCCTCGCGGATCGCATCGGTACAATTCTGAAGCTTGGGAAGCATCCCGCCGCCGATCAGACCCTCCTCGATTAGCTCCTCCGCCTTCGACGCAGTCAGCCGTGAGATAAAGCTGGACTTATCGTTGATATCACGGTAAAGCCCTTCTATATCCGTCAAAAAGACCAGCTTGTCCGCCCCAACCGCCTTGGCGATCGCGCAGGCAGCATCGTCCGCATTGATATTATAGGTCATAAACTGCTCGTCCAACCCGATGGGCGCCACGATCGGCAGAAAATCCTTTTCCAGAAGATCGTAGAGCACCTTGGGATCCACCTTTTTGATATCTCCCACATACCCGATATCCTCGCCGTCGGCATACTTTTTATCACACTGTAAAAGACCACCGTCCTTGCCGCTGACGCCCACAGCTCTGACACCCAGCTCCCCGACCATGCGCACCAGATCCTTGTTGACTTTGTTTAAGACCATCTCCGCAATCTCCATGGTCTCCTCGTCCGTCACCCGGAGGCCGTTCACGAATCTGGACTCCATGCCAACCTTGCCGACCCAGCGGCTGATCTCCTTTCCGCCGCCATGGACTATGATGGGCTTAAAGCCTACCAGCTTCAAAAGCGTCACATCCTTGATCACGTTTCTCTGCAGCTCCTCGTTGCTCATGGCGCTGCCTCCGTACTTGACCACGATGATCTTTCTGTTAAATTTCTGAATATAGGGGAGGGCTTCGATCAGAACCTCCGCCTTCCCCAAAATCTTATCCATTTCCTGCTTTTCCATGATCTCTCCACTTCTTTTGCCTGTTTTATATTATGTTAACCATCATTCAAATGCATCATATGTTATGTTAACCATATTGTCATATGCTCATTTATGTATTATGTAAACCAAAATGATCAGCTCCTGTAATCCGCATTGATCTTCACATAATCATAAGTCAGATCGCAGCCCCAGGCCGCCGCTTCCGCATCGCCGCGCTTCATATCCACGATCACGCTGACCTCCGGCGCCGATAAGATCTCTGTAGCCTCCTCCTCGCTGTAATCCGTCAAAAGGCCGTCCTTACAGATCTGCATCCTTTTGTCGTTCCCCTCGCAGAACAGATCCACCTGCTCCGGATCAAAATCCACTCCCGCGTAGCCCAGCGCACACATGATCCGCCCCACGTTCGCATCATGCCCGTAGATCATGGCCTTGGTGAGACTGGAGCAGACCACAGACTTACTCAACAGCCGTGCCTCCTCCTTCGTAGCCGCGTGAATGACCTTCGTCTCGAAAAGCGCCGTCGCGCCCTCGCCGTCCCCTGCCATCTTTTTTGCCAGAGTCATATTGATATAGTGAAGGGCCTCCCTGAATTTATCATACTCCTCGTTCTTCTCGGTGATCTCAGGATTGCCCGCAAGACCGTTTGCCAGCACCACCAGCGTGTCGTTGGTGGAAGTGTCCCCGTCCACGGAGATCATATTAAAGGTATCCGCCACATCCTCTCTCAGCGCCTCCTGCAAAAGCGTCTTGGAGATAGCCAGATCTGTGGTCACGAAACCCAGCATGGTACACATATTCGGATGGATCATCCCGGAACCCTTACACATACCGCCAATCGTCACGGTCCTGCCGCCGATCTCCACCTGTACCGCCGCCTGCTTGGGCACCGTGTCCGTGGTCATCATAGCCTCCACTGCCGCCTGTCCTGCCTCCGGGGTATCCGCCTTCGCCGCCGCCAAAAGCTCCACGCCCGCCATGATCTTATCCACGGGAAGCTGCCAGCCGATCACACCGGTGGAGGCTACCAGCACGGCATCCTCCGGAACGCCCAGCACCTGAGCCGCCTTTGCCGCCGTCTGCCTGCAGCAGTCATACCCCTGCTTGCCCGTGCAGGCGTTTGCAATGCCCGCATTGATGATGACCGCCTGAGCGTAGGGACTGTGCTCCACGATCTCTCTGTCCCACAGAACAGGCGCCGCCTTCACCACATTACCGGTAAAAACTCCGGCCGCCACACAGGGCACCCGGCTGTAAACCATGGACATATCCTTTCGGTTCTGATATTTGATCGCCGCCTCCACGCCTGCTGCCTCAAAGCCTGCCGCCGCAGTGACGCCTCCTTCTATGATCTTCATGCTTTTTCTCCTGTTTGACTGAATCTATCAGATATGCAAACTGCCTTATGCGAGCAAGCTCTCAACGTCATTTTGCATATTCCATTTTGCATGGCCAACTGTTATCCATAATACAATAAAAAAGGCGGTAATGCAACCTTACCGCCCTGCAATTCCTATGTAAGCACCTGCCCGATCGTCTTTTCCAGCTCCGTCACCATCGTGTTGACCACAGAGATCGTCGCCGGATCCTTACACATATTGCCGCACAACAACCGGATATTGAGTTCAAAATTCAACGGCAATACACTGCATTCCTCTGTGCACACCTGCACCAGCCGCTTCTCTCCGGGATGAAGCTTCTCATTGAGAGCAAAGATAATATCGAAGTAGGACTCGAAAAAACGATTGACACACCGAGTTATGTTAACTACATCTCCCCGCTTCATAGCCTTCTCGATCTGTGCTATAAAAGAGGGCATCCCATACTTGATCAGATTCATATGATAGCTGATAATATTGTGCCTCAACTCCTGCGGATAGGGAATATTGTACTTTTCCTTCGCCGCCGCCAAAAGCCCGCCCTTATCGTAGGCGATCCGCCCCGTCAGCAGATTATGCCACAAGCCGGTGGTACAACTGTCCAGCGGCTCATGATCTTCCGCCACCCGGGCGATGGTCGCAAGACATTCCTCCAGATCTCGGTAGATGATGTTAAGCTCTGTGCCATCTTCCATGATACAGATGTCCTCATGCTCCCTGTAATGGTTATCCAACACCATACTGTCACAGTATTGCTCCAGTACCCCGCGTCTATCCTTCACCGGAATCGGTTCCGTGCAGTAGACATAAACATCGTAATCAGAGTATTCATCATTTCTCTTGACAGCCCGGGAACCGCCCACGGCCATGGAGCGGACCTGCGGAAATTTCGCGTATTCGTTAAAAACATCCTGTACCATCTCTTGTCCCATCCTCAATGCATTATTGTTCCAGAAACAGGTTATTCCTCGCTTCCCGTCTCCCCGGAAGAACCCTCTACAACCACTCCATCCGGGGCGCCCACTGCCGCTTCCGCGTTTGCAGCGGTTTCCATGGGATCGGCATACTCTTTCTCTTCCTCATCCTCCGCCCAGAGGGAATCCCATTCCTTATGTTTCTTATCCATATTCAGGGTCGCCATATTTTTCGCCATCTGATAGATTTCCATGTCAAAGTCCATCAGTTTCTTTTCATCCTGCAGGGGCACTTTGTCACCCCGGCTGAGCCTTCTGGCAATCTCCAGACACTTGGCCATATCCTCAGCATACTTCTTCCAGGCATCCGCCTGCTGCTTCGACACCTCACTGTTGATGATACCGACCTCCTGCTCGATCAGAGCATCCAATCCTTTCTCGTCTTTCTTGATCTGCTTGGACAGCTCCTCTATCTTTTCCTGCAGTTCCTTCTCTCTCTCCAGATATTGCGTCGACAGCTCCAGAGTCACGCCGGCGGATGCGCTGTTCTTTTCCGCAGCCTCCATCTTCTTGCGGTTCTCCTCCTGCTGTTTGACATAATCGCTTCGCTGGCCTCTCAAAAGAGAAAGCTGATCTCTATAGGCCTTTTGGGCTTCACCGATTTTCATATTATGTAAACCTCCTTTGGCTACATGACATACCTTCA
>CAZUZZ010000023.1:0-4031 GCA_964625055.1 uncultured Bacteroides sp.
GGCTGGATATCCAGATACGCCACCAGAAAACCCTGGAACGCGCCGAAAGCCAAGCCGATCAGCAATGCGATGATAACCGCCATAAAGACGCTGCCGCCCTTATAATCCAGATAAACCGCACAGCACATACTGACCAGAGCCGTAACGCCGCCCACGGAAATATCGATTCCGCCCGTGATCATAACAAGACTCATGCCGCAGGCGAGAATGATCAGCGCTGCATTGGCATTTAAAATATTAAAGAAGGTCTGAGGCTTTAAGAAGCCCGAACGCAAAAACACTACCGCCGCAATGTACATCAGGAAAAACACAACGATCGTGATGGTGAGCAAGAGATTGGTGTCCGTCATGCCCATCAGTTTTGCACCAAGGCCGCCCGCAGACTTGCTGCTTTTATCTGTCTTTGCCATCTTACGCCACCTCCCCTTTCAGTTTGATTTTCTTGGTGAGGGAGGTAAACCACTCTCTCACAGCAGGTGCGCTGACTACCACCAGAATGATGACCACCACTGCCTTGTATGCCGGAAGCGCCGTGGAAGCCACGCCAAACTTAATGAGGGTAGTCGTCAGGCACTGGATCACATATGCGCCGATGATGGAAGCCGCCATATTAAACTTACCGCCGGAAAGTGCGTTGCCGCCCAAGGCAACCGCCAAGATCGCATCCATCTCAATATCCTTCGCAATAACGGAATAGTTGATACTGGAGACACGGCTTACCTTGATCAGTCCTACCACCGCTACGCACAAGCCAAGGATCACAAACGCCATCACCTTGATCATCTCCGGGTTCAGACCATTTAACTTGGAGGAATTCTGGTTGATACCAACCGCCTGTGTATACAGACGCAGATTAGTCATTTTTAGTGTGATTCCAATAATGACTATGCAAGCAATCGTAATAAATATCGGCGTCGGAATCGGTATGCCCGGGATAAAGCTGCCGAAATAACCAAACTTAGGTTCACTGATTACCGGAAGCTCGTTGTTGTTGATCCAAGCCGCTATAGAACGGCCCGCCGTGTAAAGAATCAGGGTCGCGATCATAGGCTGAATCTTGAAATACGCCACCAATACACCGTTAAACGCACCGAAAAGCATTGCCACCACGCAAGCCACCAAAAAGGCCACAATGATAGGCGCCTGCAGGGTCTCAGGCCGCGAATTTCCTCCGCAGAGCACCCGGAGAATCACACTTCCGGCAATCGCAGTCGCTGCGCCTACACTGATGTCCTGTCCGCCGGAAGCCGCTGTGACAAGCGTCATGCCGATGGCCAATATCGCCAGCTCAGAGCCGTTGTTTAATATGTCGATGATAAAACCAGAAAACACAGAATAACCCGCGCTGTTCGTAACCATTGTGATTTTAAAGAACGACGGATCAGCGATCAGGTTAAACACCGCCAGCAGCAAAAGCGCCGCAATCGGAATAAAGCACTGGTTTCTCACCAGATTTTTCAAAGAGCCTGCATTCGCAGTTTTTGTCTCGTTGTTAGCCATTTATTTGTCACCTCCCGCGATCGTATTCATAACCGTAGCCTGGTTCAGATCGTCACCTGTAAGCTCGCCCACTGCCTTGCGGTCACGCATGACGACCAGACGGGAACAGGTTCTGAGCATCTCATCCAGCTCGGAAGAGATAAAGGTAACACTCATACCCTCAGAGGCCAGCTTCAGCACCAGTTTCTGGATATCCACTTTCGTACCCACATCGATACCTCTGGTAGGCTCATCCAGGATCAGGTACTCCGGATGGGTGAAAAGCCACCTCGCCACAATTACCTTCTGCTGGTTACCCCCGGAGAGAGACTTGATCGGAGTATCCTTAGAAGCCGTCTTAATATTCAAAAGCTTTATGTACTCGTCCGCGACCTTATTCGCCTCCGCCTTGGAGAACGGCTTAAAGAAGCCCTTGAGCACCTGCTGCGCCAGAATGATATTGTCGCGCACGGATAAATCTCCCACAATACCATCCACCTTACGATCCTCAGGAAGATACGCGATACCGTTCTTCATGGCGTCAAGCGGCTTCGCGATCTTTACGTCCTTGCCGTTCATCTTGACTTTTCCGCCGGTCACCCTGTCCGCACCGAAGATGGCGCGCACACACTCGCTTCGGCCGGAGCCCAGAAGACCCGTAAAGCCGTTTACCTCGCCTTTGTTGATATGGAAATTGAAAGGCTTGATGCCCGCGTTGCTGACAAGGCCTTCCGCCTCAAACACAGGAGCCGCCCCTTTCTCCTCATATGCTTTCGTCCCGCTCTTGATATCGGAGAGATCATCCACTTCCTTACCAAGCATCTTAGACACCAACTGTACACGAGGCAGACTTTCCGTCTCGTACTCACCCACAAGCTTACCATCTCTCATAACGGTAATTCTGTCGCAAACCTCGTATACCTGCTCCAAAAAGTGCGTCACAAAGATAATGCCTACGCCCTTAGCACGGAGATCCCGCATCAGCTTAAAGAGTTTCTCCACCTCCTGCTCATCCAGAGACGAGGTAGGCTCATCCAGAATCAAAACTTTACATTCCATATCAACCGCACGGGCGATCGCGATCATCTGCTGCACCGCCAGGGAACAGGTTTCCAACTGCTGCGTCGCCTTTGCAGGTATCTGCAGGGACTGCAGAATCTTATCCGTGTCAGCGTTCATTTTTTTCCAGTTCTGCACTGCGCCCGCCGTACGACCGATGAACATATTCTCTGCCACAGTCAGGTTCGGGCAGAGTGTGATCTCCTGATACACGGTACTGATACCCATGTTCTGCGCATCCTGGGGCGAATGAATCGCCACTGGGCCCTCAGTGCCGTCCAAGAAGATATCTCCATCCTCCTTGCCGTAAACCCCGGTAAGAACCTTGATCAGCGTAGATTTTCCTGCGCCGTTCTCCCCCATAAGCGCATGGATCTCACCCTTGCGCAAAGTGAAGTCCACACCCTGCAGGGCGTGTACTCCGGGGAAGATTTTGTGAATGTTTCTCATTTTTAATACAACATTTCCTTCCACTCTCAGGTTCACCTCCCAAACATTTTTGTAAAAAATTTTAGAGAAAGAGCGCGGGCAGGCTGGATGGCACTGCGCCGCGCTCGTTTCTGACATTATAGCATATTTTTCCTAAACTAGCAAACCCTCACGATTAGATACCGTAGGAATCTACATCTTCCTGTGTAATGGTGGTAGCATCGAAGCCCTTCTCATCCATGATGATAGTCTTCTCAGCGGGTGCGCCATTCTTGATAACATCATCGATATAAGAGGACTGGAAAGGATTACACTGACCGTCGTAGTTCCAGTTGCCTGCAAGCAGCTCCTCAAGAGCCCACTTGTTGCAGTCAAAGCCCATTACGATGACATCCTTGCCTACGCCGTGGGAGATACCTGCAGCGTCCAGTGCTGCAACCGCACCCTTAGCCATATCGTCGTTCTCTGCGTAGATTACGTTGAACTCTTTACCAGAGGTGATCACGGAATTTACGATCTGCTGTGCTGTCTCCGCATTCCACTCAGCGGTCTGCTGCTCAACCAGATTCCAGTTATCATCCGCTGCTACCTTAGCGTCAAGCGCGCCGGTACGGCCTAACTGTGCTGCAGAACCCATAACGCCCTGGATGTGGATGATGTTGTAGGTATCGAGACCCTGACCTTCCAGCCAGTTTACAGCGGTCTCACCCTCTTTGTCCATATCGGATACGATAGAAGCAAGATAGAGGCTCTCGTCCGCATCAATGGTACGGTCGAACAGAATAACGTCAACGCCTGCATCCGCTGCATCTTGAAGTACAGAATCCCAACCTGATGTATCAGCTGCGGAGAGAAGCAGATAGTCAACACCATCCTGGATGAACTTCTGTGCTGCTGTGATCTGCTCGTCATTCTTCATGCTGTACGCGAAGGATGCAGAATAGCCGTTCTCCTCTGTGAAGGTAGCCTTCAGGTCTGCATCGTTAGCGGTACGATAACCGGACTCGTTAGGATCGTTGTTGATGATACCAACGGTGATCAGATCGCCGCTTGCTGCAGGAGCT
>CAZUZZ010000023.1:4131-13929 GCA_964625055.1 uncultured Bacteroides sp.
AGGATCGTTGTTGATGATACCAACGGTGATCAGATCGCCGCTTGCTGCAGGAGCTTCTGCCTCTTCTGCCGCAGGAGCTTCCTCCTCTGCTGCAGGAGCCTCTGCCTCTTCCTCTGCTGCAGGAGCTTCCTCTGCTGCTGCGGGCGCTGCTGCAGGAGCTGCATCACTTCCGCCGCAACCTGCCAGAGTAGCCATTACCATGGCGCCTGTCATTAACACTGCTAATTTTCTCTTCATTCTTAATTTCCTCCCTTTCCTTTCGCCTTCTGGCGAAGAATCGAAATTATGTGTTCGAGAACACGTATCATGTTTTCGCGTCTCTGAGAACACTTTAGCAAAATTAACAAAGCTCTTCAACACCCAAAATCTGACTTTTGTTCATTTTGGATGGGTTTAACAATACAAATTTATGATATAATAAATATAAATAGTACAAATTTGATTTTTTAGGGTATTTTCTTCCGATTTTGGTTTTCTTTTGTGGATTTTCACAAGTGAAATCAGAAAGAAAGGATCATTCCTTTTATGGTAAATATCATAAAAAACACGTTTTGACGGTGAATTTTTCCGATTCTAACGTTTTTTGTGAATAAATATGTTATAATTTGTAAACAAACCATGAACAAAAAGAGGGATTTTTTACTATGAGCAAGTACGAAACGCTTTCGCAGCGACTTACGGAACAGATCGCACAGAATCTCCAAAAGGGAATTACGGCGCTTCCCACCGAGGCAGAGCTTGCCGAGCAGCACCAGGTCAGTCGCCAGACTGTACGGGCAGCCCTCGCACTCCTGCGGGACAGAGGACTGATCGAAAGCCGACAGGGCAGCGGTTCCTATGCCACCGGACTCTCCCCGGACGCATGGCAAAACAACATCCCGATCCTGATCGCCAGCAGCCAGGAATACATATATCCCCACCTGCTTTCTGACATCCGTTCGGTCCTTACCGCTCAGGGCTACCAGCTGCGGGTCTATGCTACGGACAACGATACTTCTATAGAAAGGGAGCATTTGCTCGCCCTGCTCGCCAATCCGCCCAGAGGATTGATCGTGGAGGGTTCCAAGAGCACACTTCCCACGCCGAATGCAGATCTCTACGAAAAGCTGAAAGCCGCCGGTACACGGCTCGTCTTTCTGCACAACCAATACGATGCCATGTCCGATGAAGTCTGCATCAAAGATGACAACTACTATGGCGGCTATCTTTTGGCCAGTCATCTGGCAGATCTGGGGCATACGCGCATCGCCGGACTTTTCAGGATAGACGACCGGCAGGGACCCGAACGCTATCTGGGCGCCGTTTCCTGCCTGCGGGATTTGGGACACGAACTGGAAGACCGACACGTGGGATGGTTTCAGACACAGGATGTGGAGGCTCTGGAAAAGAAACAGGATACCCGCTTTCTGGCATCATACATCAAAGAACGTCTGGGCAGCTGCACTGCCGTTATCTGCTATAACGACGAAATCGCCTACTGGCTGATAAAAGAGCTTTCCTACGCCCACATTCAGGTTCCCCGTGATGTCTCCGTAGTCTGTTTCGACAACAGCTACTTAAGCGATCTGAGCAAGGTACGGATCACAACTCTGACGCATCGCCCCCATGAAATGGGCTCACTGGCTGCCGAGACCATGATCCGGCAGCTAAAGGGAATCCCCGTCGTTTCCCAGGAGATCCCCTGGGAACTGGTACGCAAAGAAAGCGATGCTCCCGCACATATTTAGGACAGATTCCCCGCCCGATATTCCCTCGGCGTACAGCCCTGCGTCTTCTTAAAAACAAAGCTGAAATAATGTGGATCCTTATATCCCACCTCCGAGGCGACCTCGCCGGTGTGCATCTGCGTCTGCCTGAGAAGCCGCTTCGCCTTCTCCATCCGTTTGCCTGTCACATACTCCACAAAAGTCACCTGCATGGCCTGACTGAAGATCGCACTGAAATAGTTGGCGCTGACGTTGACTTCTCCCGCCACGGAATTGAGGGAGATCGTCTCCTGTGAAAAGTTTTCTTCTATATATAAGAGCGCTTTCTTTAAGATCCGTTTGCTCTGATTATCCGATTCTCTGTCGCGCAGTTCCATGGCCTTTTCTATCAGAGTATAAAAATAGTTCTTTATCGTGTCTACATCATACTGTCCCTCCGGTACCAGTTCACTGCCCATAAGCCGGGCAAGCTCATCTCTGTCTCCCCCCTGAGACTCCACATAAGAGAGCGTAACAAAATAAATATGCAGCGTCAGGTAATTCCGAAACGCTCCGGACTGTAGCGCCTCCTTGACGGCGAGGAGATAGTTGTCCACAAAATCGGCAATCTCATCCTTGGTTCCACGCACCAGAAAATCCCGGATCAACTCCGGCTCCATTCTGGCGGGATCTATGTCAGCGATCCTGCTGCCCCCCTCTTCCCCCGGCATATTACGGCTGATGATCTCCCCCGTAAATATATGTACATGGGGCATTAAAAAGCGATATGAGAACAGATGATTCACCTTGCTGTAGCACTCCGCCAGAAGACTTAAACGCTCCACCGGCTCTCCCGCCGCCACATACCAGTCCAGATTCTCCTGTGCCGGCTGACAGATCCGTTCCACATTCTCCAGAGATTTTGTTGTAAGTTCCTGCATTTGTTCTGTGCTGCCCTTGATCAGCACGCCGTAAGTATTTACGTTCCATCGAAACACCAGATTCTCCGGATAGCGGATAAAATAATGAAGCAGTTCCTCCCTTTTTCTGGCGAAATCCTCTGACTCCATTCCCATATTTTCTCCGGTGCGTTTCTCCTTCAGATTAAACATCAACAGATTATAGCAGGGCGCATTGATCTTCATGGAAAGCTTTGCCGCCTCCTCATAAATATCCTGCACCGGCATCCGTCCCTCAAACACCTTCACAAAGAAATCCGTTCTGGAAAACTGCTCGTACTCTCTGGCCTCACTCTGAAACTTTTCCTGATAAGTCTTCTGTTCCCGCTCTGCCTCAATCTTGGTCTTGAGCTCCGCCAGCACTTTTTGCAGCGCTGCTCTGGTAATAGGCTTAAGCAGATACTGCTCTGCCCCCACCAGAATCGCTCCTCTGGCATACTCAAAATCATCATAACCGCTCATAATGATGATCTTCATATCCGGAAATTCCTGATGCACCAGCCGGCTTAAGGAAAGTCCGTCCATAAAGGGCATCTTGATATCCGTAAGCAGCACGTCCGGCTTCGTCTTCTGGATCAGCGGCAGCGCCATCTCTCCGTCACTGGCCTCTCCCACAAACTGATAGCCGTACTGCTGCCATGGAATATTATCCCGCAGCCCCTCTCTGACAATACTTTCATCTTCCACTAAAAAAACCTTTAACATGGCAGCCTCCAAAAATAACTATTGTTATTTTAATAATTTCTCTCCTGCAGCAATTCTTCTGTCACATTGTCTATCGTAAAAACATCCTCTTCCACATAATATCTTTTTTCCACGCTCTGTCCGGCCTCCAGCATATCGATTACCTGCAGCAGGTACTCTCCCTGATTCGGGTTACACTCAATATCCACATTGATCACGCCGTCCGCCACCATCTCCAGCGCATCATGCACTGCGTCGAAGGAGAGGATCGTGATGTCACCATCCACGCCCACAGTGTGCCCGGCTTCCCGAATTGCCTCTATGGCGCCGAAAGTCATATCATCATTCTGGGAGATCACCACATCGATATCCGGATGCTTGCGCAAAAAACCGCGCATTACCTCTTTTCCCTTTGTGGAGGTAAATTCCGCATATTCCTGTTCCAAAATGTTCCAATTCTCATGACCGCTTGACACCGCGGCAAAACCCGCCGTCCTGCCGATCTGGGAGGAGGATCCCTGAGTTCCCAAAAGCATGACGATATTAACTGTCCGATCATTATAGCCCCGCCTGCTCAACTCAGTTTCAAGCCATCGTCCCGCCTTTTCACCTTCCTCCACAAAATTACTGCCTACGCAGGTTACATAGAGATCCGGCGTATCCACATTGATGCTCCGGTCCATAAGGATGACCGGAATACCTGCCTCCTTTGCCTCCTGCAGCACCGTCTCCCACCCGGTTTCCACCACCGGGGAGAACACGATATAATCTACCCGCTGGGAGATAAAGCTTCGGATCGCTTTCAGCTGATTTTCCTGTTTCTGCCTGGCATTATTAAAGATCAGAAAATACCCGTTCTGCTGGGTGAACGCATTCTGTACGGATTCCGTATTAGCCGTCCGCCATCCCGACTCGCTTCCGAGCTGCGACACGCCCACCACAATCTGATCCCCGCCGGTCTCCTCGGCCACAACACTCTCTTCCTCGATATCTGTAAAGAGCCTGCTGCCAAACGCCATGAACAGCAGCGTCATAGCAAGAAGTATGCCGATCAATGTGATAATATATGATCTCTTCCGAAACACCTTAATCCTCCTTCTCTACCGCATAGGGAACCGCCGGGATCACGATCTCCACGCGGGTGCCTCTGCCTTTGACAGAATCAATCTGCATACCATACTCCGTCCCGAAATTCATACGGATGCGCTCATTGACATTGGCAAGACCAAAACCCTTCTCCGTATCCTTGCAGGGCTTCATGATCTCTCCCTGAAGCTTACGAAGCTCCTCTTCCTCCATGCCAACGCCATTATCCTCCACGGTAAAATGCACCTCATCGCCGCATAGCCTGCCAGTCACAATGATATCCCCCTTGGCGCGTTTATATTTGATGCCGTGGTAGAGCGAATTCTCTACCAGCGGCTGAAGCGTCAGCTTTAATATCTTATACTGGTAAAGCGCGGGGTCGATCCGGATCTCATATTCCAGAATATCCCGATAGCGCACCTGCTGGATTTCCAAATAGCTGCGAATATGAAGCTCCTCCTCCTGGATAGTAATATACTCCCGCCCTTTAGAGAGCACCAGACGGAAAAACTCAGACAGCGACATCACCATATTCACCGCCTTGTCGGAAGCATTCCCCTCAATTAGCCAAACAATGGTATCCAACGTATTATAGAGAAAATGGGGATTGATCTGCTCCTGCAGAAGCCTCAGATCCGCTCTGCGCATCTTCTGCTGATCTTCTCTGATCTTAGTTACCAGCTCCTCCAAACTCTCTGTCATACTGTTGACGCTGGCTGCCAAAACCGCAAGCTCATCCGTCGTCTCCACCTGTGCACGAACCGAAAAATCTCCCTCCGCCACTTTCTCCGTCACCCCGGAAAGTTCCCTGATCGGGCGGATCATATCGGTCACTACCATAATGAATAAAATCACCATAGAGAGAAGCAGAAGTATCAGCAGCAGACTGCAGAACACGGTGAAAGAGTGTACCTTTGCGTTCAGCTGATTTGTCAGATGCTCCATGCTCTTCGTCTGATAATATATGTAGGACTGGATATTATCCTGAATCAGCTCGGTCAGGATATATATGTTATTGTCAAGCATCTCGATATTCGTATCGTAACTGACATCTGTTTCCAGATTCGTCCGTATGTCGTCCACTCTATCCTGCAGTGTGTCAATATTGCGCAGAAGGATCTGCAGTCTGGCACGGCTCTCATCGTCCGTGGTAATACGCATCAAATTATAGAATTCACTTCTCAGCTCGTCCAAAAGCACATAGGGATCCACCAGCGTTTCGTCATCTCCCACCGTATCAAAGGTGACAGAACCCACCACCAGCTTATAAAGGCTCTCATCCATCTCTTCTTTAAAATTCAGATTATAATTATTTGCCACCGTCATGTTGTCCACGATCGTGTCATAAGCGCCACTGTAGCTGCGCAGCGCATAAATCAGATAGAGCACCATTATAATAAGAGGAACCGCCACTACCACCGAGAGCAGAATCAATTTATATTTAATGGAATACTTTACTTTTTCCGACTGCATAACGTTTCTCCTTTGTCTTCTATCTTACCAACTTTTCGTGAAAAATAAAATAAAATGTTTATTTGCAATAATCCCCTCAAAGGTGTATGATAGTGTGTATATGTATCTTTCTTGTACATAAAGCAACAATATTGAATATCTATGAAAGCGCTCAAATGAAAGAAAACTCGTTTTTAGCCAATATTTACAACAACATATGTCGGGATACCGGAAACCAGAATGAGTCCGCCAAGCTGATCGCCGTGGTCAGATTGTTAACGCTCTCTCTGGTGATTCACTCATTTATAAGTTGTATTCTGGTCTCCTTTACGACACATATAAGGGGACGGGTTCTCTCCGTTCTCTCCCTCGTTTTATTTTTGGCAATCTTCGCATTGTCCTATAATTGTAGTACTTTTTTGTCGTACTGTGCCCTGAATGTCAGCGTTTTACTATGGACAATATTAAATGTTTATTACTTCGGTTGGAACATCGGCATACAGCACTTTTTTGTGGTGCTTCTGGTTTTCGTTTTCTTTTGTAAATACAAACACGAAAAAGCTAAGATCACTTATGTGGTCTTCCTGTTTTTACTGCGGCTGCTTTTATATTTCTACTGCCAGTCCCACAGTCCGGTCGTTGCCCTCGATGTCCGTGTGGGCAATGCCATGCAGACCGTAAATTCTTTCTTTATCTTCTGGTGTCTGGCGCTGATCGCCTATCTCTTCAGCAGCACTACCCAGGAGATGGAAGGTAAACTGATCGAATATAACAGGAAGCTGGAAAAGCAGGCCAACACAGATACCCTGACCGGTTTATACAACCGCCGCCGCACCATAGAATATCTGGAAAACCTTCTGGCGGATCCCAGTGAGCAGATCAGTGTCTGCCTGTGCGATATCGACTTCTTTAAACGGGTCAATGACACCTACGGCCACGATGTGGGTGACGAGGTCTTAAGGAAAATTTCAGACACTTTTCGGAAAAGGCTGCCGCCTGATACCTTTATCTCCCGTTGGGGTGGGGAAGAGTTCCTTCTGATCTTCCCTCACATGAATGGCGATGAAGCGGGTACGGCGCTGGAAATTCTCCGGCAGAAGATCAAGACGGTCATTTTCGACGGAGTCACGGAAACCTTTTCCGTCACACTGACTTACGGGTTGGTGGAATACGACTTCCACAGCGACATCACCACTCTTCTGAAAGAGGCAGACGAAAAACTATATCTCGGCAAAGAAAGCGGACGTGACCGGATCGTTTTTTGATCCGGTCATTATTTATGCATTCTCTTCATATAGTAATATAAATTTATCCTATTGCAGGTGTTTCCTTGAAACGATCTCTTTCCTCCAGACAATGGGCAATCGCTCTAAGTCTGTTCACTCTGGTAAGCGTCCTCACGCTGTTCCTTTACAACCGCACGCATCAGGATGCGCGGTTTAACGCCTTTGCCGATCAACTTTTCTTAAACGAGGTACAGGCAAATCCCATCCACTTTCACTATACGATAGATAACCCTGCCGCCTATGGCATCGACGAATCCGCTCTCACTCTCCCGGTATATCAGGCCGGCGAGGCCGTCAATGAGATCTACGAAGTTACACAGGCAAGAGAAGCCCTGGCTGCCATAGACCCTTCAGCTCTAAGCGAGGAGAACCGCCAACTCTATGAGCTCTTGGACAGCTATCTGTCGGCCGCAGCCGCCACTGCCGCTCATCCTTATTTGGCAGAGCCCCTCTCTCCATCCTCCGGCATTCCCTCCGAGCTGCCGCTCCTGTTTGCAGAATACCGTCTGGACGACAGATCGGACATCGAAAACTATCTAAATATTCTCACGCAGATTCCCGCCTATTTTGACGGTCTCATTCTCTATGAACAGGAGAAGGCCGCAGCCGGACTGTTTATGTCCGACCAGACCGCCGACAAGGTGATCGAGCAGTGTGCGGCTCTTATGGATCCCGCCGCCTTTGCGGACGGCAGTCATTTTCTGCTTACCACCTTCCGGGAACGATTACAAAGTCTGGTGGAGCAAAAGCTCCTCACCGAAAAAGAGGCTGCCACCTACGAAGCCGAGCACGACCGTCTGTTAACTACGATGGTCATTCCGGCATATGACCGCCTTGCGGATGCGCTGACTCTGCTCAAAGGACAGGAATCGGAAACTCTGGGACTGGCCCATCTGGAAAACGGCCGGGAATACTATCTGGCACTGCTTAGGCTGCGCACCGGCTCCTACCGCGATATCTCGGAGATTAAACATCTTCTTGCCGAGGATCTGCGGTTTCAATATGAGTCGCTGGTGACGCTTCTTACCCGCAATCCGGCCTTGCAGGAAACGATTCTGGAAGCGCCCGCTCTCTTACCGGAAATGACGCCCGATGAGATTCTGAGCGATCTGCAGGAGATGATCGGCATAGAGTATCCTCCCATTCCTGTGGCCCGAGATGATGCGCCCATTCACTCCACGATAAAATACGTGGATGCCAGCCTGGAAGCCTACAGTGCACCGGCTTTTTATATGACGCCTCCCATCGACAACATATGCGAAAATCTGATCTGCTTAAACGCCCGGGATACACAGGATGATCTGGCACTCTTTACCACACTGGCACACGAGGGCTATCCCGGTCATCTCTATCAGACAATATATAGTAAACGCTATCAGGAACAGATCGATGCATCTCCCCTCAGAAATGTTCTCTACTATGGTGGTTATGTAGAAGGCTGGGCGATGTATGTAGAGCTTGCTTCCTACGACAGGGCCATCGAGCTGGCGAGTTCTTCTCATCCGGAAGCCGCCCTCTACTATCAGGTCTGCCGTCTGGACCGGCAGTTTCGGCTCGGCCTTTACTCTCTTTTAGATATCGCCATCCATTATGACGGCGCTACTCCGGAAGACGTACAGAACCTCTGCCATGCTCTGGGGATCAACAATGATGCCAATCTGTCTGCCCTCTATGAATATATCGCAGAGGAGCCCTGCAATTACCCGAAATACTATCTGGGCTATCTGGAAATTCTGGAACTAAAAAAACAGGCGGCCATCCTCTGGTCTGATACCGACCACGTGAGCGCCACCTATGATACTACGGACTTTTTATATCGTTTTCACTCTTTTCTGCTGCAGAACGGCCCCGCCGACTATAGAACCCTGGCCAGATACCTTGCCGTCGAAATGCCCTAAGAAACCTCTCTGAAAAACCGAGTCAGTTTGAACAGCGCCTGCTCCAGCACCCGCTGTTCCTCCTCGGACAGCTCTTTTAGTATGGCGCCTATCATCTCCTCGTGGAATCTGCGGTGATGGAGGTAAGCCTTTTTCCCCTTACCGGAAAGTGAGATCAGTACCACTCGCCTATCCTCCTCACTGCGGCTTCTGTCCACATAGCCCTTCTTTACCAAGCTATTGACTGATATAGTCAGTGTGCCCGTCGTAACCTCCAGCTCTTTCGCCACACGGGTCATATTTTTGGCCCCGTCCGGGCCGATCGCCTCCATGACGTGCATATCGTTCGTCGTCACGTCCCGATATTCCTCGGTCCGCATCGCACGCTCTTCCAGCGTGTTAATATCCCGGAACAGTTTCACTAATACCTCGTTTAAAGTATGGCTGATATCCATCGTAATTCTCCAAGCTCTTTCAGGAATTCTTCTTTATACCGCATACAGTGTATCAGAAAGTACTTTGAAAGTCAAACCTTTCAAACAGTTTCCCAAAATCTGCAGAAGTCTCTCCCTAAAGTACTAATTATAAAATTTAGTTTATACTTTCTTTCGTTTTTCTTTTGAATTTTGACACATCACATTCACAATTTCCAGATATAGTAATAACAGAGTTAAATCAGAGCGAGCTCACAAAATGAAGTCGCCGGTGCTGGATCGGTGCCGACCGGCTTCGACAAACCATAACAGTACGCTAAAATAAGCGTCTGTTG
>CAZUZZ010000024.1:0-2141 GCA_964625055.1 uncultured Bacteroides sp.
TGCGGACAAACGGTTTTCAAGACCGCCTCGTTATGACCACTTCGATACCTCTCCGGGTTCGCAATACGCCCGTGATTTACGTCGAACGCAAAAATTATTCTAGCAAAAATAGATTTTCATGTCAACCTAATTTTTACATTTTCCTGAGTCATTTTTCCAAGTTTCCATCCTGGCTCACAAGTTACTCCTCACCAGCTCTTTTCCAGCTCCATATTCCAGTCGAGGGTATAGGGCCCGTTTTCCATATCTTTCAGTATCTCATAATAATGATAGCGTTCCTTCGTCGGCGAGTCATCCGTCAGCATCAGATCTCCCTGCCAGAACTGATAACCCAGCATATAGGCGTCCATCATCTCCTCCCAGGAGTCATACAAATCCTGAAGCTTCAGGGAATTGGTGAGGGAAGCGTCCATGGCCTCCTCATAGGTCACGTAACCGCACAGATAGTAATCTGCATACAGCTGGTTCACTCTGCACAGATCCCATGCCGCCATATACTCCGGCTCTATCCCGCTTTTATACATATAATAGGCTACCGCGTAGCGTCCAAGTTCATTGCCCACATCTTCTAATAACAAATGATGTACGAACTCCTCTTCCCCCAGATCCAGGATCCCCCACTCTGCCATCTGTTCCGTGTATTCCCGGCATTTTCCCCGATGTCCCTTTTGGATCAGGTTCTTCACTGTCTCCAGTCCGGTCTCCCGGTCTTTCACACTCCAGCTGCTCTGCAGGAGCGTCTTTGTGATCTCGGCATTTTCTTCGGTGGGTTCCCAGCCGCCGACCAGCCGCCAGTTGCATCCGTTGCTGTAGGTCAAAGGCGCATAGGTCGCATTGAACCAGAGGATCGTCTGAGGCAGTTCCTCCGCCGTCTCCTGCTCCTTCCTGCTCTCACCCACCAACCCGGCCATGGTGACGGGTTTCTTCTCTTCCGCGTCTTTTTCCGCTGCTGGCGCCTCAGCCATATCCTCCGCACTTTCCTCCACCGACGGCTCTTCGTCTTCGTTCTCTGTGCTCTCTTCTACAGACGACTCCTCGTCCTCATCCTCCGCACTTTCCACAGCCGCCTCATGGGGCGTTCTCTTTACCTCGCGCTCAGCCACACCACAGCCTGCAAGCAGAAGCGCCGTCACTATTGAGACTGCAATAAGTATCTGAAATTTTTTCATGTTTTATCCTCACTCTTCCGTCTGTGAAAGATCTTCCACCGCGTACCACGCCGACAAGTCAAGGCCGTATGCTGTTTCCAGTTCTTTGAGCAGATCGTTTGTCTCGACGTCATAGTCCTCAAACAGCAAGCGTATCTCACAGGATACGTAGTGTTTCTCCTTCACCTGAATCAGACAGTCAATATACGTTCTCCTATTATACTCCTCTGTCAAAGAATCCTTCTGCTCATATTCAACAAAATAGTAGACAGCTGCTTCCTGTCCCGGCATGGGCATAACTTCGCTGACTTTCCCATTGCGATAGCCATACTCCAGATTATTATAATAATCCAGCGCATAATCAGCATCTTTCTGTGCCATCGCCTGATAGTTCCCCGCATAAGGAGTATGATCACCTCTTACCCACATGGAGACGCCGTGGATCGTGGTTGAAGCTCGGTTCTCATCGACAGTTGTATTTCGCCCCATCGGAACGAGAACCGGGCAGGTGACCTCCCCTTCGTCATCCATCGCAATCGTGGCCATGCCAAGGTACTGATAGCCCTCCACCTTTTCCAGCACAAGCTCTCCCTCTTCCGGTTCATAGACATTCTGACGCTCCGCTTCCAGCTTTGCATCCTGCTCAGCCCATGTCCCGTCTTCCATCGAAAACTCTCCCAGATTCAGGCCATAGCAGCGCGCCACCTCTGCAATCAGAGGACTCGTCTCCTCATCCTGAGCATTTTCACTGAGTTCCATCTCCCAGAAGACACCTGCGCCGCCATCCCTGACACTCATATATATGAGCTTTCTCCTCTGATAGATTGCACCGTTAAAATCCTTTTTCTTTGCGGTAAGGAAGAGGTAGCGGTCGTCTCCCTTTGCGAGGGTTTCTCCCACGCCAACATCCGAACATTCCGGGTCTTCCTTCCAGTCCTCGACCTGCAGGTCCACCGACATATCCAAATACATCTGCAGCTCTTCCATGGAACC
>CAZUZZ010000024.1:2241-13066 GCA_964625055.1 uncultured Bacteroides sp.
CGACCTGCAGGTCCACCGACATATCCAAATACATCTGCAGCTCTTCCATGGAACCGCCGCTGTAAATCGATGCCGTAAAAGTAATTCCGTGATCGCTGTAAAAGAAGAATCCATCTGTATTCTCGCCTCTCTTTGGCGCATAGAGCGGATACTCCTTTCCGTCACCGAAAACGTCCTCTATCTGATATTCTTCTAAATAAGTGAGGTTTGTCGGATCCGGCTCCAAATTTTCGGATATCTCTCTCACCGTCTCCTCCGTCGCCGGTATCTCAACTGACTCCTCGACAGTCTCTGCCGCCTCCCCCGTATCCGGTGTCTCGGCTGCTTCCTCTACAGGCGCTTTCTCTTCTTTTTCCGCAGCACCACAACCCGCAAGCACCGCTGCGGTTAACGTCAAAGTTATAATAACCCTCCAGAAGTTTTTCATGTGTCCTCCTCCTTCACTTCATCTACGGTTCAAAAAGGCTTCCGCCACCGCCATATCCTCCAGTGTCGTGATCTTGATATTCTGATAGGATCCTTCCACCAGCTTGACGGCGCTGCCCGTCAGTGTCTCCACCACCATGGCATCGTCCGTGATCCGGATTCCTTCCCGCAAAAGCCTCTCCTGCTCCTGCATGAGCTTTTCGTAGGCGGAAAGGATCAGGGGCATATCGAAAACCTGGGGGGTCTGCACCTGCCACACGCTGCTTCTGTCGGGCGTGCGCAAGGCAAAGCCTTCCCCGTCCACGATCTTGATGGTATCCTTTACGGGCATACCCGCCACACAGGCATGATATTTTGTCACCGCCTCATAACAGCGCTGCAGGATTTCCTCCGTCAAAAAGGGTCTTGCTCCGTCATGAATAAAAATATAGCCGTCCCTGTTAGGAACCGCCATATCTCCGTCAGCGATCACCTTCAATGCCTGATAGACAGAATCATATCGTTCTCTGCCACCCGCAACGATCGTGTCCACTTTATGAAAGCCGTATCGTTCCACAATCTCCTTTGCCACATACCCGTTCAGCAGTGTCTCCCGGTCCGTGACCAGAATACAGTCGTCGATCAACTCGGATCTCTCCACCGCATCCAGCGCATACCAGAGCAGCGGTTTTCCCTGTAAAAGCATATACTGCTTCGCCACATCGCTTTTCATGCGGCTGCCGCTCCCCGCCGCAAGGACGACTGCGGTACATCTCTTCTTCATACTTTATCCCCTAATTTTAAATTCGGCACCGCATTCAGGTCATATCCGTGCCGAATGCCTTTTACATACTCATAGTAAGCTGCCGTTCCGATCATCGCCGCGTTATCCGTGCACAGAAGGGGCGACGGATGGTAAAATGCAATACCTCTCTCTTCACAGGCCTGCGTGAGCGCTGCCCGCAGCGTCGAGTTCGAGGCCACACCTCCGGCAATGGCGAATTTTTTGATACCGCTTTCCTCTACGGCGTGCATGGAATGTTCCGTAAGCACATCCACCACCGCCTTCTGGAAGGAGGCCGCCACATCGGCCTGACAGATCCTCTCTCCCTTCATCTCACAGGAATTGAGATAATTCAGCACTGCAGATTTTAGACCGCTGAAGCTGAAATCATAGTCAGAGTCTCCCACCTTCGCTCTGGGAAAGGCAATGGCGTCAGGATTCCCTTCCCTGGAAACGCTGTCGATCTTGGGCCCGCCGGGATATCCCAGCCCAATGGCACGCGCTACCTTGTCAAAGGCTTCCCCCGCCGCGTCATCTCTGGTGCGCCCCAAAATCTCATATTCTCCGTAGTCCTTCACCACCACCAGATGAGAATGTCCGCCTGATACGACCAGGCAGACAAAGGGTGGCTCCAGATCTTTATTTTCTATGTAATTGGCACTGATATGTCCCTCGATGTGATGCACGCCGATCAACGGGATCCCCGATGCAAAGCTGACCGCCTTGGCCGCCGATACGCCCACCAGAAGCGCACCCACAAGGCCCGGCCCGTAGGTGACTGCGATGGCGTCCATATCGGACAGCTTCTTCCCCGCTTCCGAAAGCGCCTCCTCCATCACCTGATTGATCTTCTCGATATGCTTGCGGGAAGCGATCTCCGGCACCACGCCTCCATAGAGGGTATGCAGATCGATCTGGGAGAAGATCACATTGGACAGCACTTCTCTGCCATTCCGAACCACCGCCGCAGCCGTCTCATCACAGGAGGACTCTATCGCCAGGATCGTCACAGACCCATCGGCGCTGCTTTTCTTGTTCTCCATGCCGTCTTTAATCCTCCACAAGCTCCCAACCCAGTATCTTCCAGTGCCCGTCTACATCCTTTCTGAGCACAAAGCGCTCCAGAGATGTAACGCGCGTACTGTTCTCCTGTTTTATATTGAAAGTACAGTATAATCTGGCATAGGAATCCCCGTCCTGATCAAAAAAATCCACATCAGTGCTTGCAGAAACCTCATAGCTGGCGATGGTGTACTTGTTTTTCTTCATATCCAGGATTTCCTGCCGGAGATTATCTATATAATTCTCCTGATTGGCTATCAATTCCACATCATACAGATGCTGGATCTTATTGGCAAGCTGGGTCAGTTCCTCATCACTGTACTCCTCATTATAGAAGCACTCCGTGATCTCTGCGTAGTATTTCACCACTTCCTTAGGGGTTGGCGGATAATTATGCTCCAAATCCTTCATCAGCACGTTCTGTACCACCGTAGCGGACACCGCCTCCGCTGCCTGCTGCCGTTTTCCCCTGTTTCCCTGATAAGCAAAAAACACCAAAACGATAATCGCAAGAACCACTGCTACGATCACGATTCTAACTGTTTTTGAATCCTTCATAGTTCCCTCCTTGTCTCACTCTCAATCCTGAAACAAAAGATCCACGCTCCTGCCGTCCCTGGCAGCCACCGCGTTTGGAAATATCTTCCGTACCTCTTGCATATACTCTTCCGGACGAATCAGGGAAGGACTGTAGTGTGTCAGCCACAGCTCCTGTACCTTGGCCTGCTTCGCCAGTTTCGCCGCCTCATAAAAAGTCATGTGCTTGTATTCTTTTGCTTTCTGTGCCTTTTCCGGCTCTCCATACATACCTTCACAGATAAAAAGATCCGCCTCCGCCGCATTTTTGACAATGCTCTCGGTGGGTCTTGTGTCTGTGCAATAGGTAACCTTCAATCCTTTGCGGGCCTCCCCCAGCACCATGTCGGGGGTAAAGGTCTTCCCGTCTATTTCTATTATCTCACCTTTTTGCAGAGGATTCCAGTAATTTCTGGGAATATTTAATGCCTGTGCACGCTCCACATCAAATTTTCCGATGCGGTCGATCACGATATTGTATCCGTAACAGACCACGTTATGATTGACCCGAAAGGTTTCTATTCGAAAGCCTTCGAATGAAAATACCTGCTCCGGCTCCGTGATCTCCATGCAGTTGATCTCAAAAGGCAATTCCGGCGCAATCACGCGCAAAGAATTAACTACTCTGGTCAATCCCTTGGGGCCGATCAACAAGAGAGGTTCTGTGCGTTCCGCGTTACCCATGGTGAGCAGCATCCCCGGAAGCCCGCTGATGTGATCCGCATGAAAATGCGTAAAACAGATCACGTCAATGGGTTTCGGACTCCAGCCCTTTTCCTTCATGGCGATCTGGGTACCCTCCCCGCAATCGATCAATATACCGGTGCCGTTGTATCTCGCCATCAGCGAGGTAAGCCACCTGTGTGGCAGGGGCATCATCCCTCCCGTACCCAGCAAACAGATATCTAACATATATGCTCCTACTTTCATTAAAACAGGGGCAGTCTCAGAGAAGTTCCACTCTCTCCTTCTTATCCACCGGAACGGCAAAATCGGCGATCAGCTTCTCATAGCAGGCCTCACACAGGTCAAAGCTGTCGCTTTCTCCGTCTCTGCTGCCAAAGAAACCGAAATCGTGCTCCACATGGATGCACTCCTCTTTTAAAATGCCATTTTCTACCAGCAATTTTTTGCCGCAGGCATTACAGACTACCTTAGTCAATTTCTTCTCTTCTTCATAAACACGCATGACAATCCTCCACCTTTTCCCTCAATAGTTACATACATCATCTTCATTTTATCAGACAAAGTGTGTAATCACCGTGGTAATTGTTCCATGCACTGCCTATCTCTTCCACATGATCATAGCATCTTCTGTTGGTTTTTCATAAAAATTGGGGCGAATGCCCTCGGACACAAAGCCGAGTTTCTCGTACAGGCCGATCGCCGCCTGATTGCTGACCCGCACCTCCAGCGTGTAGGCCGTCAGTCCCTCGCAGTCGCCCGCCGCAAGCAGATGGGTGAGCATCCCCGTGGCCACGCCTCTTCTTCTGGCTTCGGGAACCACCACCACATTGGTGATATTCCCCTCCCCGGCGATCAGAAGCAGACCGCAGCCACCAAGAAGCTTTCCGTCCTCCTCCGCCACATAGTATCTGCTGTCCTTGTTACGGATCATCTGTAAAAAGGATGCCGCCGACCAGGGCATAGAGAAGGTTTCTTCCTCCAAACGGCTGATAAAGGGGACATCCTCCTCTTTCATCTCGCGGTACTCAATCATGATTTCCCCTCAATTCCCGTTCCGAGGATGCTTTTCTCGGCACGCTCGCGCTCCGCCTGGGAAAGCCGCAGATATTCCGGCGCGTGCTCCGCTCCGCTCTCCATCTTACCCTGCGCGTAGTAGAGACTGCCCAACGCCGCGATCGCAGCCGCCGATTGTCTGGCACGGTGCAAGGGTGCGATCTGATAGGGCACCTGCATCACCTGCGCCATCCGCTCTTGAAAGACCGGCACACCGTCTCCCAAAAACATGACACTTCTGTCAAGCTTGTTCAAAACCGCGGCAATCTCGTCAAAAGCGACCGCGCACTGTTCCCTTATGACACGCATTTCATATCTATATTGACTATTTTGGTCAGGAGTAAATTCATAAATCCCTGTGTAAACCTGATTCCTTCTGGCATCCATGATGGGGCACACCAGAGACTGCGCACCGTACATCTGATAGGCCAGCCCATCCACAGTGGGTACCGGCACAACAGGCTTTTGCAGGGCGAATGCAAGCCCTTTCGCCGTAGCGGAACCGATCCGCAAACCCGTAAAAGAACCGGGGCCCGCCGCCACCGCAATGGCATCCACCGTGGCAAGATCCAGTTCCACCATCCTGCTTATCTCCTCAAGCATAGGCAGAAGCGTCTGGGAATGCGTCTTCTTATACTGCACAGTATATTCCGCGATTAAATTGTCGTCCTCCGCCAGAGCCACACTGGCTACCAGGCCGGAGCTGTCAAGGGCCAGTATTTTCAAAACTACTGATCATCCTTTCATTTTTGTATTGTAATCCTGCGATAATCAAATCCCTGTGTCAGATCCTTTTCTATGGTGATGCGGGTATATTTTTCCGGCAGGATCTCACTGATCAGATCCGCCCACTCGATCAGGCAGACGCCTTCCCCGTAGAAGCAGTCATCATAGCCGATTTCTTCCATCTCCTCCACATCCCCGATGCGGTATACATCAAAATGATAAAAGGGGAGCCTTCCCCCCTCGTAACTTTGCAGAATCGTAAAAGTGGGACTGTTTACCGGCTCCGTAATGCCGAGTCCCGCCGCCACTCCCTGAGTAAACACGGTTTTTCCCACGCCCAGATCTCCGATCAGCGTATAGACCTCTCCCGGGACAGCTTTCTCGCCAATGGCCTTTCCATATGCGAATGTCTCCGCCGCGCTGCGGCTTTCTAAAACGTCAACCACGGATCTTCACCTTCTTCGGCGGCATATGGGTGGAAATGATCTCAATGACCTTGTACTTGCTATCGCCCAGATCCTTTTTGGGGAAAATGCAGGCGTTCACCGCCGTGGTGTAGACCACGATGCTCTTGGGCGTGGAGATTGCTTTCACCATTCCCTCCCATGCCATCTGCTCCACGGTCTCGTCCTGAGATACCTGAATCCCCTCCTCCGTCAGCTTATAGTGGAGCGGCTTCTGAAAAGCCGGGTTCGACTTGGCCTGTGTAGCCGCCCGCAAAAAAAGCGTCCAGGGCAGATAGAGCAGGACAACCAGCGCGATGATCAGAATGAGCGGCTGTCTGTTCCCCACAAAAAGAAACAACAGTAGCACACCTACAAGCGTTCCCATAAGTCCGGGAAGACGAGAGTAAGTGTGCTGCAGCATATAATCATATAAAATATTAGGTGTGATCTTTACATCAAATTCGATTTCCATACTGAAATCTATTATACTAAAAATCCCCGAAAGTGCAAGGTAAAATGTTTACTCGTGTCTGAGCGCCTCGATGGGACTCAGCTTCGCCGCTTTTTTTGCCGGGTAGATACCGAAGAAGATACCTACCGCCGAGGAGAACAACGCCGCAATGAGCACCGTGGACACATTCACCTTCGCCGTAATGCCAAACGCTCCGCAGACCGCATAGGCGCCAAGGCCCCCGATCGCGATCCCGATCAGGCCGCCAATCAGTGTGATAATGCTGGCCTCCGCCAAAAACTGCAGCAGGATCGACCGAGTTCTGGCTCCCAGAGACTTACGGATACCAATCTCCCTGGTCCGCTCCGTCACAGACACCAGCATGATATTCATGACGCCGATACCGCCCACCAGCAGAGAGATAGCCGCCACAAAGGAAATGAAAAGCGTGATCACGCCAAGGATCTGATCGTACTGTGCCGAGTAATCAGCGAAAGTTTCCATCATGATCTTATTTTCTCCCCGCACGTTATATTTGTTCTCCAGAAGGCTGATGGAGTCCGCCGCCACCTGAGCCGCATACTCAGAGCTTTCCGCCACAATATAAAAATTCGAGAAATCTTCTATCCAAAAGCCGTACGCGGATGCCATCGTTGTGAGCGGTATCTCCACCTGGATGTATCCGCCGCCGTTCAAAGCGGAAATGATACCCGCCGGAGTGTCCTGTCTGATTCCGACGATCCGCAGCTCCTGGCTTACATCCCAGAGGCTCACCTCAAAGGTCATGCCCACCACATCGGTGGTTCCGAACATGGTTCTGGCGCTGGTCTCATTGATAACGCAGACCATCGCAGCCGCCTCGTATTCATTTTTTGTAAAATATCTGCCCCTGACAATAGGCTCGCTGCCCACACTGTATTGAAGTGCCACGTTGCCGCCTGAGAGTCTGGTCATAAAGTCGTCGCCTTTTCTTGCTTTAGCCGTGGCCCCCCAATAACCATACTCGGGCGTAACGCCCTTTACGTGCTCCACCTTCTCTTCGATTAGTTCAAAGTCTTCCTCCGTGAAGACCACGTCATTGCCCTCCACATTGCTGTTGGTGTAAAGAGCGATCAGACCGCCGCCCATATTTTCCAATTCCTCATTGATAGAGCCACGCACACCGTTACCGATGGAAATGATCAGGATCACGGAGGCAATACCGATGATGATACCCAGCATCGTGAGGACGGAGCGACCCTTGTTTGTCTTAATATTCATCAGGGCGATTTTTATGTATTCCCATATCTGTCCCATAGCTACCCCTTTACTACTGCATCGACATTGCCGTCACCGCCATGCCCTCTTCAAACTCCATACCATTGGAGAAGATCACATTTTCTCCCGCCTTGAGCCCTTCCTTGATCTCGCAGATGCTGTCCGAAGAGATACCCACAGTGACGCGCTTTTTCGCCACAACTCCATTCTCCTCCACATAAACGAAGTCTCCCTCTCTGTCGCTGTTGATCACTTCCAAGGGAACGGTGACAGCTCCTTCCGCCTTTTCCATATGCACATAGATTTTGGCCTCTACGCCAAGGAATACGCTGTCATCCGGGTTGTCCAGAGACACATCCACGCCTACCACTGCGGCGCCGCTGTCATTTTTAGTCGCCATGCCATCGATCTTTGCCACGCTGCCCTCGTAGGTATTCCCCGCTATATTGATGTCCGCCTTCTGACCCACGGCAATCTTCTCCAGATCATACTTGGATACGCTCAGATGCACCAGTACCTTCTCCGTACTCTCCAACGTCAGCAGCTTTCCGCTCTCCGCAGGCAGCTGTCCTGCCACGGCCTCCACCTCTGTGACCACGCCTGCGAAATCAGCCTTCAAGCCGTTCTCCACTTCGGCAACGGCATCCAGCGTCTCCTGATTGGTCAGCTTCTCAAGCGCCGTATCCGCCTCCAGCTTCGCCTTGCCGCCCGCATCCAACACACCGTTCTCGGAGGATTCTTTCTGAGACTTCATCTCAGAACGATACTCCTTGTAGGAAGCGATCAGCTCCTCCACGTCCTGTGCCTGCCGCTGTAGCTCCCTGACCTCCTTATTATTCTGCTCCTCGTAGGAATTGTACTGTACCTGCTCCTGAAGATGCAGCAAGGTTTCCTCATCGTTCGCGATCTGGGCTTTTGCGGCCTTGTCCTTCTCCTCCTTCTCATCCTCATCATAATCTACATTGCCCTGTGCCTCTTTTGTGTTCCGGTCTGCAAGAGCCTGCTTCTCATCGGCGATGATCTTTTCCCACTCTAATATGGACACCTGCAGATTTGCCCCATTGTAGGACCAACCCGCCTTTTTGTCCTCAATCTTTTTGTTGATCTCCTTCAACAGATTTTCATTGTCCTCAATCTGCTGATCCAGCACTGCCAGATTGGTAGTCGCCTCAGACAGATCCGCTATGTACTGGTTGTCCTTGTGCACAGAACTTTCATAGCCGCCCTCACTGGAGGCAAGTTTATACTCCGCCTCCTGTCTGGTCTCCGTCAGTCCTTTCTCATCAAAGGTAAGCAGCACATCCCCCTTCTTCACGGTGTCACCCGCAGTTACCTTCACCTCGCCCACAGCCACGGACACCGGAGCAAAATAGGTCTTCGTCTCATCGCTCTTCACCGTACCGCCTGTGCTCAGAACCTGTTCCACATCCTCCACTGCCGCCGGAACGGTGGTTACGATTGCAGCCGCATTCTTCGCCATCAGAGAATTTCTCACAAAAAATGCACCGAACAGCGCCACTACCACACCTGCGATCACCCGCCGTCTGATCTTTTTCTTCTTTGCTTTATCCATGGGGGTCTTTTCCTTTTTCGGCATCATTTCCGTAATGTCTGTATTTTCTGCCTTATTCTTCGCTTTCCCAAACATTTTCATAATCCTCCTCTATTTTTCCGTCCATAATTTTGATCACCCGCTTCGCCCTTGCCGCAATATCATTGTCATGGGTGATCAGAATCACCGTCCTGCCCTCCTCATGGAGTCCCCGCAGAATATCCATGATCTCCCTGGTAGAGTTAGAATCCAGATTACCCGTGGGCTCGTCTGCCAGAATAATGGGCGGCGCCTGGGCGATGGCTCTGGCGATGGCTACTCTCTGCTGCTGTCCGCCGGACATCTCCGACGGCTTATGGGTCATACGCTGTGAAAGCCCCACCTTGTCCAAGGCTTTTTCCGACAGTTCCAGGCGTTCCTTCTTGCCCACGCCGCGGTAAATCAGGGGCAGCTCCACATTTTCCACCGCTGTCAGGCTGGGAATCAGGTTAAAACCCTGAAAGATAAAGCCGATCTCCTGATTGCGGATATCCGATAACTCGTCATCCGTCATACTGCCCACATCGTGTCCATGCAGGAAATAACTCCCGCTGGTGGGGACGTCCAGACAACCGAGCATATTCATCAGAGTAGACTTCCCGGAACCGGAGTGCCCGATGATAGCCACGAACTCCCCCTCCCCGATAGTCAGGCTCACATGATCCAGCGCCTTCACCTCATTTTCTCCGGGATTGTATATCTTACAGATATCCCGGATTTCCACCAATGTTTCCATAGATACTTCTTTCCTCTCCCTTTCTGTCAATCTATCAGATTTATGTATTGTTCTTTTCTTCTGTAATTTTATAACGAAACAGGCCCGGATTTGTCTTCACCTGTTTTCACTTCTCCCATAATATCGTCCTTTTCTTAAAAGAACCGCAGGAAAATCTTAAGGCAATCTTAATTCGGCGATCGAACGTCCGCACGCTCGATCTGAGAGAATGCTTCGCATTCTCCTTTGAGGTTTTACGTTACGGCACTTATGTTTCAATAGTATAATATCATCAAAATATTACAGGAAGCTTACATAAAGCTTACAATTTCGTTATATCACGCCAGCAGTATATACTGTTTATATATCATTATATACAGTATGTATTGTTTGTCAATCTAATTTTTCAATCATCTTATTCACACATTCGCATAAGCAGATTCGAGATGCTTCGCATCTCTGTCATCATTTTACTCTGCTTATGCGCGCAAAAAAATACTACTTTCGCGCGGGAAAGTAGTATTTTCGTGGTTTCCTTTTTATTTTGGCCTATGTCAGGCGTTGCCGGAGCCGGATATCTCGCTGGTGTTTCGTCTTTCCATGACAGGATTCGCATTTTTCAGAATCGGACTTAGGGGCTTGTAGATCAGCATTGTCACCCCGGAGGCCGCCACGCCCTTGATGATATTCATCGGCGCAACGGCAAAGATCACAAAGCTGGTCACATTGTGAATACTGCCGTTAATCTGCGCGCCCGCCGCTATGATCGCTTCCAAAGGCATTCCGAACAGCTTGGAAAAGGCCGGGAGCAGATACACCCCATTGAAGGCCGTGCCAAACACCGTCATGACAAGAGTACCCGTCACGCAGGCAGCAATGGCTCTCTTCTTTGTCTTCTTAAACATATAGATGATCGATGCCGGCAACACCAGGCTGCACCCAATCACGAAATTCGCCAAATCTCCTACGAAGGCCGTACTCGTTCCCTTGATCACCAGTTTCAGCAGAATCTTGCAAAACTCGATCATCACCCCCGCCACAGGGCCAAAGGCAAATGCGCCCACAAGTGTCG
>CAZUZZ010000025.1:0-13064 GCA_964625055.1 uncultured Bacteroides sp.
ATACCTCACTTCTTGTTATCTGTCCATAGATAAAATTAGTTTACCATGTTTGAACGAGGATGTATACAAAAAACTGGACAAGCGGTGACACAAGCGGTGACATCTGCAAGGGCCGGTGGAAAGATTTGGACTGTATTTATAGAAAATCCATGGTAGATGTGCTATAGTGGTATTGTTGTATGTCAGATAGTAAAGAGAAAGGCTTTGCCATGCTTTTTAACTCCTTACATTTTTTGATTTTTTTCCCGATCGTAGTCGGGCTATATTACGTAATACCGTATAAATTGAGAAATTACTGGCTTCTTGCCGCCAGCTATTATTTCTATATGTGTTGGAATGCAAAGTATGTGCTGCTGCTGTTGTTTTCAACGGTTGTGACATTTGTGTCAGGAATTTTGATAGAGAAATTTGCTCAAAAAAAGCGTCTATGCGTCGCAGTGAGCTTCTTTTTGAATCTTTCGATCCTGTTTGTTTTTAAATATCTGGATTTCGGCATAGACAGCCTGAATCAGATACTGGGGCATCTGCATATGACTCTTCAGGTGCCGGAGTTTGACCTGCTTTTACCGGTGGGCATTTCCTTTTATACCTTCCAGGCGCTGGGCTACACGGTGGATGTCTACAGGGGCGAGATCTACGCAGAGAAAAATTTCTTTCGCTATGCGCTCTTTGTATCTTTTTTTCCACAGTTGGTGGCGGGACCGATCGAGAGATCGAAAAATCTTCTGCGGCAGCTGAATACACCTGCCAAGCCCACGTTTGACAGCCTGCGGGACGGATTTCTGCTGATGCTGTGGGGATACTTTTTAAAGGTGGTGCTGGCGGACCGCATAGCGGTTTTTGTGGATACGGTATATGGGGATATTGAAACTTACACGGGAGTGTATCTGATCGTGGCGACATTTTTGTTTGCTGTGCAGATATACTGCGATTTCGCGGGATATTCCATTGTTGCCATAGGCGCGGCCGAGATTTTGGGCATTCGGCTGATGGAGAATTTTAACGCGCCGTATCTGTCTGTCTCCGTGGCAGAGTTCTGGCGCAGATGGCATATATCTTTGTCCAGCTGGTTTCGGGACTATCTCTATATCCCGCTGGGCGGTAATCGAAAGGGTAAGCTGAGAAAATACAGTAATCTGCTGATCACCTTTGGAGTGAGCGGGCTTTGGCATGGCGCGGATTGGAGCTATGTGGTCTGGGGACTTTTGAACGGTATCTATCAGATCATCGGGGAGGCGCTTTCTCCGTTAAAAAAGAAGGCTGCGGTTTTTCTGGAGATTAAGGAGAACAGTCTGAGCCACAGGTGTATCCGGATCGTGACGACATTTGCTCTGGTGGATCTTGCCTGGGTGTTTTTCCGCGCATCAAGTGTTTTTGAAGGGCTCCGGATCGTTAAGAGAATGCTGACAGCCAAAAATCACTGGGTGTGGTTTGACGGCTCCTTGTATGAGTGTGGATTAAATCAGAAGAATTTTGCGCTTATGGTATGGGGGATCCTGCTGCTTTTTGTAGTGGATATTTGCAGATACAGAGGAATAGAATTGCGAAAGGTCGTTGCGAAGCAGGATTACTGGGCGCAGTGCCTGACAGTGATCGCGGCAGTATTCGCCATTCTTTTGTTTGGTATGTGGGGAGTTGGATATGATGAGGCTAATTTTATCTATTTCCAGTTTTAGAGAGGACAGGCACGGATGAAAAGAAGAGCGAAAGCTTTGATCTGGGGATGTGTCGGCATATTGGCTTTTGTGCTGGGAATTTGCTTTTTGACGAGATTGACCGATCCCAAGCATAGTTACGCCAGAAACAAAGAATTTGTAGAAAACAGAGAAGGGTATGATGTGCTCTTTTTTGGCAATTCTCATATGGCCAATGGCGTGCATCCGATGGAATTATGGCATGAGCAGGGAATAACCTCCTATAATCTGGCCGGCTTTGGGTATCCGATCCCGTCCACTTACTGGGTTGTGAAAAATGCACTGGATACAGCGTCGCCTGAGTTAGTCGTGCTGGATTGTAATAATGTAAGATCAGACGGTAAATCGGCCAGACCCGAAATGCTTCACGGGCAGGTGGATTATTTGCCCCTTAATTTGAACAAGGTACGGATGATCTGTGATGTGGTGGAGGAGCCGGAAGACCGACTGGAGTTTCTTTGGGATTTTGCGGTCTACCATGACAGATGGTGGGATTTAGACCAGGAGGATTTTGAGCCGGTGATCAATGTGCAAAAGGGGGCGGAGATCGCATTTGATGTGGTGGCGCCGGCGGAGATGTCGCAAAAGCCGGAAAGGGCTGTCGATATCGAGTCGACAGGCACGGCGTATCTGCGGCGGATCATCGAAGAATGCCAAAGCAGGAATATAGAGATCTTGCTGACGTATTTACCTTTTCCGGCCACTGAGGAGCAATGGCAGGAAGCCGTGTATGTGGAACGGCTCGCGCGGGAATATGGAGTTTCTTATATCAATTTTCTGGATCTGGAGGTTGTGGATCTGGAGGTTGACTGCTCCGATAAAAATTCCCATTTAAACGGCTCCGGCGGAAGAAAGGTGACATCTTATATCGGGCAGTATATAGAAGAACATTATGAGATCGCCGATCACAGAGCGGAGGAGGCCTATGCCGGCTGGAATGAAGATTACAGGCGATATACAGAATATAAGCTTGGCATCATGGAGAATTTGGAGACGTTGGATAAATACTTGATGATGTGCGCTGATCCGGCCTTTGATTGCAGCATTTATGTGAGTGGGAAGGCTTGTATCTGGGAACAGAATAAGCTATATATGCCGTTGATTGATAATGTTGCAGGAGGGAAGGCAGCCCGGCTGGCGGAGGCGGCAGCTCTGGGAGAGGATTATTTTCTGGTAGTGGACAATCAGGCGGGATGCTTCTATGAAGGTCTGGGAGCGGATGATCTTTTCGAGGTGCCGGAGAAAGAGGAAGCCGCCGTCTATATCGTCGTGAAAAATGGGCAGGACGGCAGTGTAGTGGGTACGAAGCGGTTTGACAATTCACTTTTGATTTCTACAGAGTGATGAAGGTGAAGGATAGATACAGAGTATTTACAGAAAGGAAAGAGGAATATTTATGACAGCGGTCGTCAGCCTGCTTTTCTGGCTTGTGGTCATCCCGTTTTGTATCGGGCTGATCCCGGTAAACTTTATATCGCCCCGCAGAAGAAATCCGGGACTCCTGTTCCTTGCGGGATATTTTTGTATGTGGGCCCTCTTTGCACTGGCGGCGATCCCGGCGGTGCTCTGGGTGGAATATGATAATTTTAAGGTGGCGTCCGCGGTATTTACGGTGCTGTCGATTCTCTGTGCCATTTTGGGAATCATTTTGTGGTATCGGAACCGGGCGTCCGGTGAAGAGAGTCTTCTGGGTGTAGGTCTACAAAATGACATGAATGTCATAAAATGGGCAGGGCTGAAAGGTTTGTTGAAAAGTATGCTGCGGGCGGAGCGGATCGAGTGGCTTTTATTCTTTCTGCTCTTGGGATTTCAATTATATAAGGCGGCGGCTTTCACATCCTTTGACGGCGACGACGCTTACTATGTGGTGGAATCCCTGCTGGCCCAGGAGGCGGACACTATGTACCGGATTCTTCCCTACACAGGCGGATCCACAGGCTTGGATGTGAGACACGTTCTGGCGGTTTTCCCCATGTGGGTGGCCTTTGTGGCGGTGAAAGCGGGGATCCATGCGACCATCGTCTCCCATGTGGTGATGCCCTTTGTCCTGATACCGCTGCCTTATCTCTTGTATTATGAGATCGGTAAGAATCTGTTCTGTTCTGAAAAAGCGGGTGAGGCGAAAAACAATGCTGCCTCCGACAGCCTGCTTCACAGAGAGAATCTGCCGGTATTTATGGTGATCATGAGTCTGTTTCAGATTTTCGGAAATGTCTCCATCTATACGAACGAAACCTTTTTCCTGACCCGTACCTGGCAGGGAAAAGCGGTGGCGGGATCTCTGGTGATTCCTGCTGTTCTCTGGCTGTTTTTGCTTTTGTGCGGAGAGAGAGAGCAGAAGAAGAAAGCGGATGCGGGATTGTGGCTGCTTTTTGTCTGCGTGAATATGACGGCGGGTATCTGCAGTTCCATTGCGGTATTTCTGGTATCTATCCTGACGGCGCTGACAGCCTTTGTACTGATGATCGTGAAGAAAGATATCAGACTTCTGCTGCGGTTTGGCGCCGCCTGTATACCGAATGTGATCTATATGGGAATTTATGTGGTGATGGGATATAGCTATTTACTACAATAAACCAAGGAGCGGCATATGTGGGGCATTTTTTTAGAGAGTGTAGTCATTTTTAAAAATTATATGGGCTATCATGAGAATCATTTTCTTGCGGGGATCTATCTCTTTGTTCTGCTCTATCTGTGGCTTACGGAGAAGGACAAGACCAGACGGGCTGTTTTTGTCTATGCGCCAACCCTGCTTTTACTGGCATTTTTCTGTCCGCTGTTTCGGAAGATATTTGTGCGGCTTTTAGAGGACTCTGAGACTTACTACCGGCTTTTGTGGCTCTTGCAGATGAGCATTGTCAGCGCTTATGGATTGATCAGGCTGATGGGGAAACACAGGCGGATCGGCCTGGCGGTGGCCTGTCTGATGATCGCGGCCTGTGGGGACTACGTCTATGACAGCGAGCACATCTCCCATGCGGAGAATGTCTACCATCTGCCCCAGGAGGCCATTGATATCGTGGATATGATCGAGCCGGAGGAGGGGCGGATCACGGTGCTTGTGCCTGCGGATCTGATCTACTATGTGCGGCAGTACAGCACGGATATCGAGCTGCCCTACGGACGGGAGATGTTGATCGCGCGTTGGGACTACTATCACGCCATGTACGAGGCCATGGAGAAGGCGGAGGTGATCGACACGCCCGCGTTCGTAGAGCTTACCAGAACATACCCCTGCGCCTATGTGGTGCTGAAGGAGGAGCGCGAGATCAGTGAGCCGCTTACAGAGTATGGCTTTTCTGTCTACGGACAGGTGGGAGATTTCGTGATCTATCAGGATATGACGCTGTAGGAATGTGAGGTAACTTATGTTATTTAATTCGTATATCTTTGTATTTGTGTTCTTTCCCATATGTCTTCTGGGGTGGTATGGCCTGTTGCGGGCAGGTCGGCCGTCTGCGGCAAAGGCTTTTCTTTTGGTCATGTCCCTTTGGTTTTACGGCTATTTTAATCTGGTCTATCTGCTTATCATGGTGGGCAGCATTGTGGTCAATTATTTTTTTCATATTGGCCTGTCAAAGCGGCCGGATAAACGGCTTATGGCGTTTGCGGCAGCCTGCGATCTGGGGGTGCTGTTTTACTTCAAATATTTTGACTTCTTTCTTTCCACTATGAACGGAGCGTTTGGGACATCCTTTGTCCTGCGGGGGATTCTGCTGCCTTTGGGCATCAGCTTTTTCACCTTTCAGCAGATCTCCTTTATTGTGGATACTTACCGCGGGGAGATTCGGGACTGTGGATTCCTTGAGTATGCTCTGTTTGTAGCTTTTTTCCCACAGCTGATCGCCGGCCCCATCGTAAACCACGGGGAGATGCTGCCCCAGTTTGAGCGGCTGGGACAGGAAAAGGTGAACTGGGACCGGATCGCAGAGGGGTTTGCGCTCTTTGTTTTGGGTCTTTTTAAGAAAGTGCTTCTGGCAGACACTTTCGGAAAGGGCGTGGATTACGGCTATGCGAATCTGACGGCTCTGGGGCGTGCGGACGCGGCGCTTGTCATCGTATTCTATGCTTTGCAGCTCTACTTTGATTTCAGCGGCTACTGTGATATGGCAAGAGGGCTTGGCAAAATGCTGGGGATAGAGATTCCCGTCAATTTTGATTCTCCCTACAAGGCGGTCAATATCGTGGATTTCTGGAAACGCTGGCATATCACCCTGAACCGCTTCTTCACAAAATATGTCTATATCCCGCTGGGAGGCAACCGCAGGGGGCAGGGGCGGATGTACATAAACCTCCTGATCGTGTTTTTCTTAAGCGGCCTCTGGCACGGGGCGGGATGGAACTTTATCGTCTGGGGTATGCTCCACGGCGTCCTGTATGCGGCGACCCGCTTCTGGCAGAAGAGCATACGAAAAGGTGACAACGATGTCAGAAAGAACAAATTTATGACGGTAGTGTCACAAATATTATTGTTTCTGTATGTCAGCGTTGCCTGGGTCTATTTCCGGGCGGCGGATATCGCTCAGGCAAACAGTCTGCTCAAGGTGGCTTTTCTGGGAAAATGGCAGAAGCTGTCACAGGATCTGGCGGAGTGTTTTCGGTTGGATGAATTCTGGTACGTCATCAAGGTGCTGCATCTGGACAACCGTCCTTACAGCCGTTATATTCTGATGGCTCTGATCCTGGCGGCGGGGCTTTATCTGGCTATGGCAGGGGAAAATGCGGCACAGAGGGCATCACGGCTCAGGTACCGGGCCGTGTCGGCGGTGGTGGTCGCCGTGCTGGCGGTGTGGTGTGTGCTGAGCTTTTCGGGGGTCAGCACCTTCCTGTATTTCAACTTCTGATGTGGGAAAAGAGGCCTTTGCAGTAAAATACCCCGGCTTGGGAGGAAAACTATGAACAGATGTAAAAAGTGGCTTCTGGCCACGCTATCCTTCATTTTCATACTGTTTCTTCTGGCGGCGGCCGCAGTGATCTGGGTCGATCCCTTCTTTCAGTATCATGCGCCTCTTGAGAGCTTTCCCTATCTGGTGGACAACCAGCTCTCTCAGAATCCCGGGATGGCAAAGCATATGGAGTACGACAGTGTGATCCTGGGGTCTTCCATGACGGTGAATTTTAACACAAACTGGTTTGCGGAGCTGATGGATCTGGATGCGCTCAAGTTAAGCTACAGCGGCGCTTATCCCAAGGATCAGGCAAATATCATGGATATCATTTTTGAGAGCGGCCACGATGTGCAGGCGGTTTTTCTGGGGATCGACGTGATGACCTATACCGGCGGAGTGGAGGAGACGAAGTATCCGATCCCGGCATATCTTTACGATGACAACTATCTGAATGACGTGCAGTATGTTTTGAATAAGGACGTGTTTTTGAATTATGTGCTGCGGCCTCTGGCGGATCCGGACAAGACGGATCTTGCTACGGTCTATCAGAGCTGGTGGACGGACGAGTATTACAATATTCAGTGGGTCATGCACAATTATGTGCCGTCGGAGCCGGTGAGCGAGGAAGCGGAGCGGGAGACCTATATCGAGAGTACGGACAGGAATCTGCGCACCAATCTCTGTCCTTATATCGAGCAGAATCCCGATACTACCTTCTATCTCTTTTTTCCGCCTTACAGCATTCTGTACTGGAATGATGTGATACAGGAGAATCACCTGGAGGCGACGATGGCACAGTATCAGTATATTGCGGACACGGTGCTCGCCTACGATAATGTGCGGGTGTTTTACTTCCCTGATCTGGAGAATGTGGTAACGGATCTGAACAACTATGCGGATTACACCCATTATCACAGGGATATCAACCGCTATATGACGGAGTGCTTTGCAGATGGCGCTTGCGAGATCAGGAGTGCAGAAGAAATGACGCGGGCTCTGGATGAGACCCGCGCCATGATAGGCCGGTTTGATTTTGAAACCTTATTTTCTGTCGATTACTAGCGTGAGAAGAACTTCTAATTATCTGCCGACGGGAACAGACAGTCCGCAAACCGCTGTGCCAGAAGCTCCCTGCCTGCATCGTTAAAGTGGATATAGTCTGTCATGTAGTCCAGGTAGTTATCCTCGTTGACAGAACCATAAAAATGATCAATGAAGGATACGCCGACATCCATGGTGGCGTCCAGCTCTTTTTGCCAATAGTGGCTTAAGGTGCCGTGCCCCAAATCCGCCCGGTCGCCGTTCTGGAAATTGCCTTCTTCGTTGATGCTGTGACAGAAGGTGTGGGACATGAACACGATGCGGATATGCGGGTACGCTTCCTGGATCGCTTTTACGCCGGAGCGAAGGGCACCGGTGTAGGTGATTTCCGCATAGGGGGCATTAGGGTCGTCGCAGGGACGTCTGTTGATATAGTCGCTGCCGTCATACATCACGCAGATCAGATCTACGGTATTCATGTCAAGGTCGGCAAGCATCTGTGTCGTCTTGGCAAAATTCTCATCGTAGCTGTAGGAGGCTGCGGTTTTCATCAGATCAAAATCTCCGCTGGCCAGACTTTTTGCAACATAGGAGAAGGAGAAGGCGTCCAGGATATAGCCGTCATTGTAGGAGGCAAACTGGGCAGCCATGGTAGTCCCGGTGAAGGAGCCGTTGTAGACGGTCGCCCCGGTCTTTTCGGCAATCTGTTCTGCCAGCCCTCCGGGACCCTGCTCTAAAGAGAAAGGATCATCTCCCAGACAGAGGATGGTGGTCACTCCGTCATCTACAAAGCCTTCTCTCTTATCCGGAGCAAGCGGGATGAGATTGTCCATGACTTCAATATCAAAGTCCGTGGTCTGATAATTTGGATCGTAGTCAGAGGGCGTCCCCTTATTCCAGCGGTACAGCCGATAAGCCGAAAATCCTACGATCAGAACAATGACTGCCAGCAGGATAAGATGGATGCTGGCCAATGATTTTGGTTGTTTTTCCTGATTTTCTTCCATGAGTTTATTCATACCCTTTCCTGAGATTTTTATGCCTTTATCAAGCAGGCTGGAACAGTCTGTTTTATATAAATCTGCATGGCTCTGAATAGTTATATTCTACTATGATTTTTTCTAAAAATCTACAATTTATGGCAGAAAAAGAGCGCCGGGCAAAATCTTAAGATTTCGCTCGGCGCTCTGGTGCATCTTAGGATGCACATTTCTCGTATCAGACGAGTGATACAGCGTTTTCCATCGGGATCCGCTCTTTGTACCATTTGCTGTACTTGTACATACGATATGTAGTGCTCAGCTTTTTAAGCTGATCCTCATCGGCACAGCAGGTATAAAAAGTGATCCGCTGGGCGGCGTCCATGGACACATAATCCATGTAACTGAGTTTCAGTTCGGTGATCGCACCCTGGCATTTGGGACAGAACTGCTTATGTCCGTTCAGCATATGAACCCGATGGCAACGCTTACAGTAGTGCATGTACATCATGAAAAATTCCCCTTTTCTCATATCTTTGTAAGCCTGCCGTTTGCTTGTTGCTCTTATATTGTGTCAGCTGTGTAAAGCAAAGTCAAGCATATATGACCAAAAATTCCCTAAAAGGGTGAATAAAATATCGCGCAGATATCGCGCAGTTATTTTTTGCTCCTCACTTTACATAATCTGCCCCTACTCAAATGGACATAAAAAGCTTGATATTGCGTGCTTTTTGTGCTACAATAATACGGAATTATTGAGAAAATGAGGTTTACATAAAAGCTCTTTGCGGAGCGATGGAACCGACAGGATGACAGCATACAGATAAGATGGGAGTTTACCATGAAAAAAAAGAAAACACATTTTGAGGACCTGCTGGAAGATGATCGTTTTGATGATGAGGATGCCGACAGCGTGACAGAGGATACGCTGGAGTTTTTGAGTCTGGATGACGATATGATCGAATCCTATCAGAAGGCTCATGCCCCTAAAAGCAAAACGGCTTCCGCAAAGAAGTCTCGTCCGGAGCGGTATGTAGAAGTCTATGATGAAGAAGATGATTACGAAGAGGACGACTACGAAGAGGATGACTACGAGGACGACTACGAAGAGGACGATTACGAGGACGACGACTACGAGGAGGACGATTACGAGGACGACGACTACGAAGACGATGATTATGAAGACGACGACTATGAGTATGATGACGAGGACGGTTTTGCGGCCCGTCTGATGTACTTTATCGGCGAGATGAGTATGCTGGACGTGGCAGTGGCGGTTCTGGGAATTCTGGTGCTTGTCGGTGCGCTGGTCACAGGCGGTATTTATGTGCGCGCGAAATCTGTGGAAAAACAGGTGGCAACATTTGCAAGCGTGGGCGAGGAGATCGAGGGCATCAATGTCATTGGAGAGAGCGGCCTGATAGCGGTGACGGAATCTGCCCGGCTGGGCGGTATGATCGACGTGCCGGAGGAAGAGTCCGGTGAGCCTGAGGAAGAGATGCAGATCAGTGAGACGAACGGCGAGGTGGAAGTAACCCTGCACTTGACATCTATCCTCTCGGATATGAAGATAAAGTTTGTCAATAAGGAGACCGGCAAGCTGATCGGCGGCGTTCCCTTTGAGGTGGAGGTTTCAGGGACGAAAAGTTTCTCCCTGAAGGATGAGGATAAGGATGGCGTGATCTATCAGACGGGGGTCGCGGCAGGCACTTATGATGTCAAAATACTGCCGCTTTCAGGCAGTGCGGCTGAGAAATACAAGCTTCCTCAGGCAGCAAGCAGCGTTAAAGTCACGGATAAGATGGCCTATCAGAAAGTGGATGTGGCGGATGAGGTGAAGACGGAAGCTGAGATCAATGTGGCCAAGGAGGAGGCTACCCAGCAGAATACCGTGCAGGAATCGGCACTGCAGGATACGGTGGAATGGGTGGAATCCACCAAAACACCCATTGGGGGAGAGAAAGCAGAATATGAGAAGGTGCCCTCCGATAAGATTGCAGATCCTTGGATCACCGGCAGCGCTTTTCGCAAGATGGTGGAGGAGGGAGAGGAAGAAGACCCTTATGAGAATGTGACGGTATCCCTGAATAAGGACAGTTTGTCCCTGAACAAGGGGGAAAGCGATTCCTTGAAGGTATCTGTAAGCAACAGCAGTGTCCGCTATGCAGTGGAGTGGAGCTCAGGAGATTCTTCGATCGCAAAAGTGGACGGAGAGGGTACGGTCACGGCGGTTGCACCGGGCAGCACTACGATCACGGCGCGTGTGGGAGTGGGAAGTATCATTCAGGAGCTTGGCTGTTCTGTGTCGGTGAGCGATTCAGAGGAAAAGAACCCTGACGACAAGAATGACCAGGAGCAGGACGATAAGGATAAAGACAAAGACGAGGATAAGGACAAAGATATCGTTTATAAGAAAATCTCCATAAGCGGCCCGGGCGAGGTTGCGGTTGGCAAGACAGTGACCCTGAGTGCGCAGACGGATCCCAAGGGCGGTAAGATCAGCTGGAGCAGTGAAAATGAGAAGATCGCAAAAGTGGACGACAAGGGTGTGGTAACAGGTGTCGGGGAGGGATCGGTGAAGATCCGTGCACTCTGCAAGAGTTCCGAAGATATTACAGAGTCTGTTACGATCAAGGTGGTCAAGGGAGCTGCCGCGATAGACGGCAGTACCAAGCTGAAGGATAAGGACGGCAATCAGCTCTATTACAGAAATTCTGCCGGAGAATATAAGGAAGCGACCTATGACGATTACGGGAAGAAGGATACCTTTTACAAGAAGGTGAAAGATGTTTCCGCCTATAAATATACTGGGTGGCAGACCATTGACGGATATGTTTATTTTTATGACAAAGACGGCAATTATGTGACGGGAGATCAGGTCATTCAGGGCGCCAGATACAGCTTCGGCAGCGACGGAAAACTGGCCAAGAGCTCCGGTACGATGGGAATCGATGTGTCAAAGCACAATGGCAATATAGACTGGAACGCGGTGAAAAACTCAGGCGTTTCCTACGTGATCATCCGCTGCGGTTACCGTGGATATTCCACGGGCGTGCTGGTGGAGGATCCCAAGTTTAGGACCAACATCAAGGGAGCGAAGGCGGCCGGGCTCAAGGTGGGAGCTTATTTCTTCAGTCAGGCGGTCAACGAGGTGGAGGCCGTGGAGGAGGCTTCCATGGCAATCGATCTGGTAAAGGGATACGGGCTGAATTATCCGCTCTTTCTGGATGTGGAGGCCAGCGGCGGCAGAGCCGACGGCATCAGCCGGGAAACCAGAACGGCAGTCTGCAAGGCCTTTTGCCAGACCGTACAGAATTCCGGTATCTCGGCGGGCGTCTATGCCAATAAGAACTGGTTTACGGAGAAGATCAACACGTCCAGCCTTACAAGCTATAAGCTCTGGCTGGCACAGTATGCCAGCGCACCGACCTACACGGCGACCCGCTATGACCTGTGGCAGTATTCCTCCACGGGAAAGGTCAGCGGCATCAGCACAAAGGTGGATATGAATATAAGTTATGTAAACTACTAATCTGCCTTTGAGGGACGTACCCGCATCGGGAGATAGCGCTTGCATTTTAAAACCACTTCATAGATAATGGTTAATAGAACAGAAAGGGCCCGGAAGAACCCGGGCAAGGAGGCACAGTGTGAAAGAGAATAAGAAGACGTATCTTGTGACCGGCGGCGCCGGATTTATCGGCTCCAACTATATCCACTATATGTTTCGCAAATATGGCGATGCGATCAGGATCATCAACGTGGATGCCCTGACTTACGCCGGTAATCCGGAGAATCTAAAGGAAGTGGAAGACAGAGAGAATTATACCTTTGTCAAGGCTGATATCTGCGATAAGGAGGCCATTGAGAAGATCTTTGCCGAGAATGAGATCGACAGGGTCGTTCATTTCGCGGCGGAGAGCCATGTGGACAGGAGCATTAAAAACCCTGAGGTGTTTGTGCAGACCAATGTGTACGGCACCGCGGTGATGTTAAATTGTGCAAAGGCGGCCTGGGAGCTTCCGGAGGGCGGCTATAAAGAGGATAAAAAGTTTCTGCACGTATCCACCGACGAGGTGTACGGATCCCTCCCGGAGGACGGCGGCTATTTCTATGAGACGACGCCCTACGCGCCCCGCAGCCCTTATTCTGCCAGCAAGGCGGGTTCGGATATGCTGGTCAAGGCGTACATGGACACCTATCACTTCCCGGCAAATATCACCAACTGTTCTAACAACTACGGGCCCTATCAGTTCCCGGAGAAGCTGATCCCGCTCATCATCAACAATGCGCTGCAGGGGAAAAAGCTGCCCGTCTACGGAGACGGGAAAAACGTGCGTGACTGGCTCTATGTGGAGGATCACGCCAAGGCCATCGATATGGTGCAGGAGAAGGGCAGACTTTTTGAGACATATAATGTAGGTGGCCACAACGAAAAGCAGAATATAGAGATCGTGAAG
>CAZUZZ010000026.1:0-12696 GCA_964625055.1 uncultured Bacteroides sp.
ACTATAAAGTTAGTCTCATAAGAAAGGGATGAGAAGCGTGTCAGAAGAAAAGGATAAGAAGCTGGAAGAGGATATGCCGAGAGAGAATACGTCCGAAGAGAATATGACGGAAGAAGAGAAAGCAGACCAGCCTGCGCAGGAAGAAGCGGCAGCAGGCGAGGAGACATCCTCGAAAAGCGAAAAGAAAGAAAAAAAGAAAAAAGACAAAAAGCAGGACGCCCTGAAGGAAAAGATCGACGAGCTGGAGGATCGGGTAAAACGTCAGATGGCAGAGTTCGAGAATTTCCGCAAACGGACCGAGAAAGAAAAGACGGCGATGTTTGAGACGGGAGCCAGGAGTGTGATCGAGAAGATCCTGCCTGTGGTGGATAATTTTGAGAGAGGTCTGGCCAGTGTGCCCGAGGAGGAAAAGGACGGAGCCATTTCCCAGGGTATGCAGATGATCTATAAACAGCTTATGACAGAGCTGGAGAAGCTGGAAGTAAAACCGATCGAGGCGGTGGGAGAGGAATTTGATCCCGAGTTCCACAATGCGGTGATGCAGGTGGAAAGCGAAGAGTTTGATTCCGGCATAGTCGCTCAGGAGCTGCAAAAAGGATATACCTACAGAGACAGCGTGGTGCGGCATAGTATGGTGGCGGTTGTACAGTAACTGAAACAAGAAAAGGAGGCGATTAAAAAATCACACTGATGTGCTGATTTTTTAATCTGGAATTTGTGCAGAAGCATCACAAATTCCATGATCGCAGAGCAGAATCTGATATTCTGCTCGCGTCCTCAGCAATAATGCTTCGGAAAAGAGGAAAAAATTATGAGTAAAATTATCGGCATCGACTTAGGAACTACAAACAGCTGCGTGGCAGTTATGGAGGGTGGTAAGCCCACCGTTATCGCGAATACGGAAGGCGCAAGAACCACACCGTCCGTAGTGGCTTTTACAAAGAACGGCGAGAGACTCGTAGGTGAGCCTGCAAAGCGTCAGGCGGTCACCAACGCGGATAACACCATCGCTTCCATCAAGAGAGATATGGGTACGGACAGAGGCCGCACCATCGACGACAAGAAGTATTCACCGCAGCAGATCTCCGCGATGATTCTGCAGAAGCTGAAAGCGGACGCAGAAAATTATCTGGGCGAGAAGGTGTCGGAGGCTGTCATCACAGTGCCCGCATACTTCAATGACGCGCAGAGACAGGCGACCAAGGACGCAGGTAAGATCGCAGGACTGGATGTGAAGCGTATCATCAACGAGCCTACGGCGGCAGCGCTGGCTTACGGCCTTGACAATGAAAAAGAGCAGAAGATCATGGTCTATGACCTGGGCGGCGGTACCTTTGATGTGTCTATCATCGAGATCGGTGACGGCGTGATCGAAGTGCTTGCCACAAACGGTGATACCCATTTGGGCGGCGATGACTTTGACCAGAAGGTGATTGACTGGATGCTTTCTGAGTTTAAGGCACAGGAGGGCGTGGATCTCTCCAATGATAAGATGGCGCTCCAGAGATTAAAGGAGGCAGCGGAGAAGGCAAAGAAAGAGCTCTCTTCCGCGACGACCACGAATATCAACCTTCCCTTCATCACAGCGACAGCGGAAGGTCCCAAACATTTTGATATGAATCTGACAAGAGCTAAGTTTGACGAGCTTACAAGTGATCTGGTGGAGAAGACGGCTATTCCCGTACAGAATGCCATGAAGGATGCAGGCCTCACCAATGCGGATATCGGTCAGGTGCTCTTAGTGGGTGGGTCCACCCGTGTACCTGCGGTGCAGGAGAAGGTAAAACAGCTCACCGGCAAGGAACCCAGCAAGTCCTTAAATCCGGATGAGTGCGTGGCTCTTGGTGCATCCGTTCAGGGCGGTAAGCTGGCTGGCGATGCGGGCGCGGGCGAGATCCTTCTGCTTGATGTAACACCCCTGTCACTTTCTATCGAGACAGCAGGCGGTATCGCTACCAGACTGATTGAGAGAAATACCACGATTCCGACCAAGAAGAGCCAGGTATTCTCTACCTATTCCGATAACCAGACTGCAGTGGATATCAATGTCCTGCAGGGTGAGAGACAGTTCGCAAAAGATAATAAATCCCTCGGCCAGTTCAGACTGGACGGTATCCCGCCTGCAATGCGCGGCGTACCGCAGATCGAGGTGACCTTCGATATTGATGCCAACGGTATCGTGAATGTGTCCGCGAAGGATCTGGGCACCGGGAAGGAGCAGCATATCACCATCACCGCAGGCTCCAATATGTCCGACGACGAAATCGAGAAGGCAGTCAAGGAGGCCGCTGAGTACGAGGCGCAGGATAAGAAGCGCAAAGAGGCGGTAGATACCAGAAACGATGCAGATTCCTTTGTATTCCAGACCGAGAAGGCGCTGAACGAAGTGGGTGACAAGATCGACGCTTCTGAGAAGGCCGGCGTGGAGGCAGATCTGCAGGCTGTGAAGGATATCCTGGAAAAGACAAAGGATCAGGAGCTGACCGACAGCCAGCTCGACGAGCTGAAGGCTGCGAAGGAGAAGCTGACCAATTCTGCACAGGCGCTGTTTACCAAGATGTATGAGAGTATGCAGCAGGCACAGGGCGGCCCGGACATGAGTAATATGGGCGGCGCACAGGATGCAGGAACACAGGATAACGGCGCCGCAGATGATGTGGTGGATGGAGACTACAGAGAAGTCTAAAAATTTGGAAAGGTTTGAACCATGGCAGAACAGAAACGAGATTATTATGAGGTGCTCGGCGTAGAGAAGAGCGCTGACGATGCCGCCATCAAAAAGGCGTACAGAGTTCTGGCTAAGAAGTATCATCCCGACATGAATCCGGGGGACGCAGAGGCGGAGAAAAAATTTAAAGAGGCTTCGGAGGCCTACGCTGTTTTGAGCGACCCCGAAAAGAGGAGACAGTATGACCAATATGGTCATGCTGCCTTCGACGGTGCGGGCGGCGCAGGCGGATTTGGCGGCTTCGATTTTAACAGTGCAGATTTCGGCGATATCTTCGGTGACATTTTCGGTGATCTTTTCGGGAGCGGCAGGCGTAGCGGCGGCAGAAGCAATGGGCCTATGAAAGGAGCGAACCTGAGGACCAGCGTCCGTATCAGCTTTGAGGAAGCGGTCTTTGGCGTGGATAAGGAGATTGAGCTGACCTTAAAGGACGAGTGTACCTCCTGCCATGGTACCGGCGCGAAGCCGGGCACCAGCCCTGAAACCTGTACGAAGTGCGGCGGTAAGGGACAGGTGGTCTTTACCCAGCAGTCTTTCTTCGGCACGGTGCGGAATGTCCAGACCTGTCCGGACTGCCACGGCACCGGTAAGGTGATAAAGGATAAGTGTCCTGACTGCCGCGGCACAGGATATATTGCGAATAAAAAGAAGATACAGGTTTCCATTCCGGCAGGTATTGACAATGGACAGTGCGTGCGTATACGCGATAAGGGCGAGCCGGGTACGAACGGAGGCCCCAGAGGCGATCTTCTGGTCGAGGTGATAGTGGGCAGACATCCTATTTTCCAGAGGCAGGATGAGAATATCTACTCCACGGTACCCATGTCTTTTGCGGTGGCGGCGCTTGGTGGTGAAATCGTGATCGATACCGTAGACGGCAGAGTGATCTACGAGGTGAAGGCCGGCACACAGACTGACACGAAGGTGCGGCTGAAAGGCAAGGGTGTTCCTTCCCTGCGCAATAAGGACGTGCGCGGCGATCACTATGTGACGCTGGTGGTACAGGTACCCGACAAGCTTTCCCATGAGGCGAAGGAGCTGTTAAAGCAGTTTGATGTTCAGACGGGTGACAGCTTGAATGCGGCCAAGAACATAACTTCCGATTCGGCGGAGGAGCCGACCGGAGGAAACGGAAAGAAAAAGAAAAAATTTAAATTTTAAAAGGAAACACCCTCTTGCTTGTGGCAGGAGGGCGTTTTTTTATGCGGAGTTTTTTTAATTTTATCAGATCCAAGAATATAGCAATTATTTTTAGATGTGATATAATAATTTTTATATCCTTGAATATACCCGGGGGGGGGTATAAAGTGTGGGTTTTTTAGTTAGGAAAGGTAAGGAAATGAGAAAAAAGATGGTCGTGGTTGGAGCGGTAGTTGTTGTTGTGGCGGTTGTTTTAATGGGGTGGTATGTGATGTTTGTACACTTTGGCAAAGGACCGGCTTTTCCGTTTTTGCCGACGGCGAATGCTGCGGAGTATATGGCACCGGCGAGTGAGATGTCGGAAACAGAACCTTTGATGGCATTGACGGACAATGAAGAGATAGCTATGGAAATTGCTGAGCAGTATGGCATAACTTTTGTTTCTTTCCAGAATGGAGTGGCAACATTTTATACGGACGAAGACGTTAACCAAGTCATTGAAAGAGGTGAGAAGAACGGATACCCGCCAGTGTACATTAATCTGAAGAAAGAACTGTATGATTCACAGATATCTGAAACGGAATTGGATCCATCTATGATAGACCAATACTCTGAGATGGAAAGAAATAAATGATTTGTATTGATTAGAATGAAAGGTGGAGGAGAAAGTGATGAAAGCAAAGAAATTGAGGAAAATTATATTATCATTTGCCCTTTCTGCAGCTTTGCTGGCACAGCCGGTGGCTGGCATACCTATTGTTCGAGCTGAAGAGGTAGAGACGACCGATCAGTTGACGGAGGAGGGGGCAAGCTCGGACGATATTACGATTGACGATCAGGAGAGCGGCACCGAGAATGATGATCGGGAAGTGCTGGACGACCTTGATAAGAAGGACGACGAGACGGGAAATCCCGGTAAAGAAGATGAAAATGGTGAGAAAGATGAGGAAACAGACGGCTCTACAGAAGGAGAATCGGGGGACACGACTGACGAGGAAAATCCGGACGATGTGACTGATGAGGAAGAACTTGGAGAGGAAGATACTGGGGAGGGAACCGGAGATCTCAGCGAAGCAGAGAACAGTGGCACAGTCAGTGGCAATGAGATAGACGAAGCATCCGAGACATCCGAGACACCCGATTTGGATGGATTCTCAGATATGCCTTCCAACTATAGACTTACCCCATTTCAACAGGAAATGAAGGCAGATATGCCGAATGCACTGAGCCAGTTGAATGAGAATGATGAAGGTTTGACATATGCTGAAGGTCAGGTATACACTTTTGCAAGCAGCCAAGAAGAGGCGGAGATGATTGCTGAGGCGTATCATGCGGAGATTGTTAATTACAGCATGGGCGTCCTGACATTGCAACTCAGTAAAAATAAGACGGTAAAGGCAGCGCTACAGGTGGCGTCTGACATGAATAACAGACTTCCGGCTGTGTGGCCCAATTACCGGCGTGAGCTCTACGGAGAAGTAGCACCTGAGGCGGAAGAGAATATGATTTCCGGCTTGGAGGTCGAAGTAGAGGAGTATTCTATAGATGACGAGATGACGCAACAGGAGCTGGAGGATGGCATCATTTCGCCGGAAGTTTATGAGCAGGCGTTGAGTGAACTGAGCGGAGGCTACGATCCCTATTTGAGCACTGGCAGTACATCCTATCAGTGGTTTCATAACACGATCGGATCACCCTATGCATGGGATGCCGGTTATCAGGGACTAGGTGTCACAGTAGGCGTGATAGACAGTGGTATAGATTCGAATAGTGATCTGAGTGGCAATGTAATCGGAAATTATAATTTCTGTGGTAAAACAGGTACAGGAGATAGCTCAGGACATGGTACTCATGTGGCGGGTATTATTGCCGCATTGAAGAATGGAAGTGCCGGAACAGGTGTTGCGCCACAGGCGAAGATATATAATGCCAAGGTGTTTGACAAGGATTCGGAATTGAGCGGCATGGACTCCACGATCATGGCGGCGATCAATTTTCTGATTAGTGAAGAAGACAATACGAATAGTGATAAGATCAATGATAAACCGGCGAGGGTGGATATCATCAACATGAGCCTTGGAGGCCCTGGTTTTACCACACCTTATAAGACTGTTCTCGACAAGGCTTACGAGAAGGGCGTTATCGTGTTTGCGGCGACAGGTAATGATGGCGGTTCGTTGACGATGGTGCCGGCAGCCTGCGACCATGTTATCGGCGTGGCGGCTACAGATAATAATAACCAGAGGGCGTATTTTTCCAATTACGGCCCTACGGCAGATCTGGCAGCTCCCGGAGTGGATATCTGGGCTACCTATGGAACTGGAGCTGGCTATGAAGTACTGCAGGGGACTTCTATGGCGTGTCCCGTGGCGGCAGGCGAGGCGGCAGTCATCCTGTCAGGACAGGACGCATTGCCTGCGTTGAAGGGTAAGACCGGTAAAGCAAGGGTAAATGCGGTAGAGTCCATTATGAAAGGTAATACGATCAGTGTCGGTTCCGGTATGGGTAAGGGTATCACGAGCCTGACAAAAGTATTTAAGCTGTCCACGGCAGCGGCGAAACCCAATGCGCCGACAATAAGTGCTACAGATACATCAAATGATACGGCACAGTCAATGGATATCACGATTAAAGTTCAGGCAGGCATGAAAATCTGCTATACGACCAATGGTAAGAACCCCGTATATAAAAATGGCGAAGCAGGAGCAGGTACAACGCTTATAGAGAGTAATACCACGACGATTTCAGTCAGTGGCGCTGATGCTGCAAAGGGAACTGTGAAAGCGATTGCTGTGAATGCGTCGGGCGTGATCAGTTCTGTTAAATCATATACATATACATTGAAGCCCTTCGTAACGGGGATTACGATATCAGGTCCTAAGAGAGTTGAACAAGGTAAGGTGATTCAGCTTACTGCGACTGTGACCCCTGCTTATGCGACTAATAAGGCTGTGGAATGGAAACTGACGAAGGATAGCGGTGAAGTGGATCCCAAGCTGGTCAAGATTGATGCGAAAGGGAAAATTACGACCACTTCTAAGTCAGAGGAGGGCACATATACAGTAACGGCCACGGCGAAGGATGCAAGCGGGAGTGCCGGGACATATACTTTCGATGTCATCAAAGCAAATACGGGAATTCAGAACATTGCTTTTGCTAAAGATGTAAAGAAGGAGTTATGGCTTGGAGCAACACCTGAGGAAAATAAAGTATCGCTATTTGATAAGTTGAGCGCTATGGAGAAAACCGCTGATGGAAAGAAAAATCAGCCGGTTGAGGATATGACAAAGGTGAAGGGACATTTACTGTGGACGAGCAGCAAGCCGGCGGTCGCCACAGTGGATTCTAATGGCAATGTCACGGCACAAGCGACTGGAACGACGACGATCACTGTGAAGACGGATGATAATCTTGCAAAGAAGGCGACTGTCAATATTACGGTAAAGCAGGCTGTTACAGGCATTGAGATTCAGGCGGATAACTTTACTGTTGCAGCAGGGAAGAGCCTTGCACTCAAAGCAAATTTACAACCTTCTAAACCTGCTCCTACAAATAAGAAAGTGAACTGGAGCATTGCGCCTGCTTCCGATAATTCTGAAGGTGAAGCAGATATACAGAAAAAGGTTATTTCGATCAATAAGGCGAATGGCAAGATCACGGTAAAAGCGACAGCAAAGGAAGGAAAATATATCGTGACGGCGGAAGCTGCTGACGGAAAAGGCGCAAAGGCTATAGAGACAGTGACTGTAGTCGCAGGGGCCATCGGTGAGATTAAGCTGGATAAAACCAAGGTTACCTTGTTTACCACGAACGCAGATGGCGATGCTAATGAGATGAAAATCAAGGCAACGATCAAGGGTGTGAAAGGTAAGGAAACCGACTTTGTTGAGACGGCTTATAAGGTTACAAACAGCGATGCGTCTGTTGTAACGGCAACGGCGGCATCTGCAACCAAGGGTGAAGTGGAAATAACACTGAAAGCCGTAGGAAACAAGTATGGCAAGGCGAACGTTGTGATTGCATCTACCGACGGCAGCAATAAGAAAGCGACTTGTGTGGTAACTGTCAGCGGTGGCATCAGCAAAGTGGAATTAGTGGATGGAAACGCTAAGAAGGTGAGCAAGCTGACACTCTTCAGAAAGGGGCTTGTCAGCTCTGCGCCCGACACGGCGACATTGTATGCAAAGATTACCGGTTCGAAAGGCGCTAATAAGACGGCGTATGAGGTGACGAGTAATAGTCCGCTTGTTAAGGTGGTTGGCTTCGATGCAGCTACTGGTAAGATCGACCTTGAGGCGAGTGCCATCGCGACAGGAAAGGCGACCATCACGGTAATGGCGACAGATGGCAGCAAGAAGAAGGCAACCTGTACCGTGACAGTTGTCAATCCGGTATCTAACATCAATATTGCGCCGGCGGCAGGCACTACCCGATATGTAGTGCCGGGTAAGAGCGTACAATTGACGGCGACAATAGAAACCGAGTTTGGCGCGATTTCGAATAAGAAAGTTAAGTGGAGCATGGACGGAGGCAGCGCCGTGTCGGTTAATGCATCGGGTAAGGTGTCGGTTAACAAATGGCTTATGTTGGACGATACCTATTATGCCGATGTCACTGCAACGGCGCAGGATGGAAGCGGTGTCAAGGCAACATATAGAGTTTATCTCACGCCGTCGACGACGAAGGTTTTGCTGGCTTGGAATGCACAGTATCCAAAAGGGACGGTTGCAGTTGCGAGTCTTAGTTCTGTTGTTACAATGCCCTTTGTATCCGATTGCACTTCGCCAATGATGTGCACTACTTCATCGGCGGGAGTGGCGTCTCCGACAATCGCATATTCCCCAGCCTATTATAATAGCAATGGGGAACTTGTGATGGGTTCAGGATATATACGGTTCGTGACGACTAAGAAGGGTAAGGCGACGCTCACTGTCAAGGCGCTGGATTCGTCAGGAAAGTCGGATAGTATGGTTGTTCAGGTAAAATAGACAGATTGCTTGTAATAGGGTGCCATTTGGCACCCTATTATTGTTTAGAAGTTTACTTGTAATGGAGAATTCTGGAGATCAAAATTTTCAAGTGTACAGCCTTCCATTTTTCGGTTATAATAAATATACCTATGTGCCATATACTAAACTGTGTGCGCACATAAGCATGACGCATGATTCATCAACACAACTAAAGAACGTGAAACGTGGAAAAGAGGTAAAAATGTTTCAAAAGAAAATCACATTACTGACAGCGATAATTCTATGCATGGCACTGCTTTTTGCCGGCTGCGGCAAGGCTGAGATCGAGCCGGAACCCGAACTGGTGGTGGAGGAACCTCAGGTGATAGAAGAGCCTGAGCCGGAACCCGAACCTGAACCGGAACCGGAGGAAGAGCTGACGACGGCTTATCCTGTGATTGGGGAGCGTGAGGAGTCGGGCGGAAAGATCCAGAGTTATCTGACCGGTCAGTGGACGGATAAAGACCAGGCTACGAGAAGACCGATCGCGGTGATGATTCCGAACAATGCTCCGGCAATGCCGCAGTATGGGCTTTCCCGCGCGGGTATCATCTACGAAGCGCCTGTGGAGGGCCGTATCACCCGTCTGATGGCAGTGATCGAGGACTTTGATGATCTGGAGAGGGTCGGCCCTGTCAGATCCAGCCGGGATTATTATGTTTATCAGGCGATGGGGTATGAGGCAATTTATTGTAACTGGGGTCTGGCAAGGCCATATGTGGAGGAACTGATCAACCGTCCGAATTACTACAATGTCAGCGCGGCGGTGGAGGGTATCCATAATCCGGCGGATGAGGCATACGGCAGAGTGAAACGGCCGGGTTACGCTACGGAGTTTACAGGGTATCTGTTTATTGACGGTCTTATGGACGCGGTGGACAGGCTTGGTTATGATTGGAATTATGATGAAAATTATGTACCGCCCTTCCTTTTTGTAGCGGATGATGTGAGGGCAGACTATACAGACAATGAAGAAGCTACCTATATTTATCCGGGCGGCAAGTCGGGCAGTAATGCCAGCGGTTACGGCGCATACCATCCTTATTTTGAGTATCATGATGACGATAATCTGTATTATCGGTATCAGGATGGCAAGAAGCAGATCGATGAACTCACAGGGGATCAGCTCACTGTCAGCAACGTGGTATTCCAGTATTGTCACGGAGAGGTCAGGGATGACCATGACTATCTTGCCTTCGGCGTGCACGGGGAAGGCGATGCGATCGTCTTTACGAACGGCAGGGTGATAAAGGGCACATGGAAACGTTATGATGGCGATTTTACGCCTGCGAAGTTTTACGATGAGAATGATGAGGAGATCATCTTCAACCAGGGAAGCACCTGGATCTGTAATATTTGGGAAGAGTATGGAGAATTCGTAGAGTATGGACAGGAATGAGTGGTATCGGGCCGGAGAGGATATCCGGGATCAGGTACAACAGGCAGTAGATTCGGGTAATTTTACGGATTTGGGGAAAAATATCGGCAATACGGTGAACGATACCTTAAACCGTACCGTGCGGGAGATGAACCGTGCGGTTGGGACGGTGGGAGACGGGGTGAATCGAACAGTAGGGATCGTGGGAGACAGCCTGAACCGTGCCGTAAACGAGGTGAATCGCAGCCTTGAGCAGATAGTGCCCAGCAGTAACGGGAGTATTTATGCGAACCGGTCTCAGTACAGACATCCCAATACCCGCCTAGATACCAGATTGTTCCAGAGTGTACCTAAGGGCTCTGTATCAGGTATTGTCTGTATGTGTGCGGGCTACGGCATCATGGGGATAGCAGCGCTTGCGATGCCAACCGCGCTTGCGGAAATGGTGGCCTATGGCGCGAATGCGAGTACGCTTGGCACAGCGATTATTCTTTTTGCAGGCGGACTTGGCGTAGGGATTCATGGAACCAGATTGACGAGCCGTGTCGGCCGTTACAAACGGTATGTGAACATGGTGAAGGAAAGGCTGTACTGTTCCATTCAGGAAATGTCTGCCAGAATCGGCAAAAGCGAAAAATTTGTTGTCAATGACTTGAAGAAGATGATACGGCTCGGTATGTTTAAGCAGGGACGTCTGGATCAGAAGGAAACCTGTCTGATCGTCAGCAATGAGATGTATGAGCAGTATATGCTCACTCAGATGAACTATGAGCAGGATCGGATGAAACAGGCAGAGCAAATACGGGCCGAGGAACAGAAGAGACAGGAGCAGGAGCGTCTGGGAGAAGCCGGTAAGGTGATCGAGGAAGGAAAGAACTATGTGCGTCTGATCAGGCAGTGCAACGACGAGATTCCCGGCGAGGAGATGTCGGATAAGCTGGATCGTCTTGAACTGCTGGTCACGAGGATTTTCGAACAGGTGGAGAAGGAGCCGGAGCTTGCACCGGAGCTGCGCAAAATGCTGAGCTTCTATCTGCCTACCACCAAGAAGCTGTTGGAGGCCTACCGGGATCTGGATCGGCAGCAGCTGGAGCTGTCAAACGTAGAGCAGACGAAGCGGGAGATTGAGACGGCGGTGGATAACATCAACGAGGCTTTTGAAAAATTTTTAGACGAGCTTTTCCGGGAAAAGGCATGGGATATTCAGTCGGATATCTCGGCACTACATACAATATTGAAACAGGACGGATATTTAGATTAGATAAAACAGGAGGGTATTAGGATGAGCGAGACGGATCTTAAAGAAATGGAAGTCCCCACGTTGGTTTTCGGTGAGGTGGAAAATATGGTGGAGGAAAAGCAGCCTCCGGCGGAGATTCCTCAGGCGCAGGAGTTAAAAGAGGATCTGGATGATTCGGTTTTGAGTGATGAGGAGAGACGTCAGGTAGATGAGTTCGCGAAGCAGATCGATCTGCATAATACGACGGCAATCCTACAGTACGGTGTAGGCGCTCAGAAAAAGATAGCTGATTTTTCCGGCAATGCGCTAGGAAATGTCAGGGCGAAGGATTTGGGTGAGGTGGGCGAGATGCTCTCTGACGTGGTGACTCAGCTCAAGGATTTTGATGAGGAACAGAAGGGTTTTCTGGGTCTCTTTAAGAAGCCGACCCATAAGTTGCAATCCATGAAGGCGAAATATTCCAAGGTGGAGACGAATATCAACAAAATTTGTGAGGCATTAGAAGGTAATCAGGTAAAGCTTCTTAAGGATATTGATCTTCTGGATAAAATGTACGACCTGAATCTGACTTATTTTAAGGAGCTTTCCATGTACATATTGGCGGGCAAGAAGAAACTTGCCGAGACGAGGGATTCGGAACTGCCGCAGCTGTTGGAGAAGGCGAAGGCCAGCGGCCTGCCGGAGGACGCGCAGGCGGCCAGGGATCTGGAGGCGCTCTGTGACCGGTTTGAGAAGAAGCTTCACGATCTGGAGCTGACCAGAGTGGTATCACTCCAGACAGCGCCGCAGATCAGATTGGTGCAGAACAGCGATACCATGATGGTGGAAAAGATACAGTCCACGATTGTGAATACCATTCCGCTGTGGAAGAGCCAGATGGTGCTTGCACTGGGAGTCACCCACGCAGAGCAGGCGGCGAAGGCGCAGAGAGAAGTGTCCGATATGACCAATGAACTCTTGAAGAAGAACGCCGAGGTGTTAAAGGTTTCTGCCATCGAGAGCGCGAAGGAATCGGAGCGTGGTATTATCGATATGGAGACGCTGAAAAATACGAATGCGAACCTGATCTCCACTCTGGATGAGGTAATGAAGATTCAGGCTGACGGCAGAGAGAAGAGAAGAGTTGCAGAGGAAGAGATGAAGGTGATGGAGAATGAGCTCAAGCAGAAGCTTTTAGAGCTCAGTGAAAGGAAGTAATGAT